>JACZXC010000211.1 GCA_022571825.1 Myxococcales bacterium
ATCGACCTCAATCCCGACGGCATCGACCTCAATCCCGACGGCTTCTCGTCCATCTTCCTGACCCAGCGCGATGCAACCGGCGACGTCTCGATTTCCCAAGGTACGGACATCTCCGTCGTCCAAGTCACCGGCCGCGCCAGCAAAGTGGGCGAGGAGACGGATGCCGACGGAAATCCTGTGACCGTGCCGGCAACCAGCACCATCACCGTCGACACCACTGCCCAACCCAGTTCATTCGTCTACCGACTCGAAGACATCGGGGACGAGTCGGTGCCGCCGGCGGATCTCGTGATCGCCAGCGCGACCCTGGGCGGCGACAGCCTCTTCTCGAGCGCTGGGGACATCCTTTCGAGGGACGCCGAATCCCGGGTCCTCGGCTCCGGCGGCTCCCTCGTGCTGCTGGCCGGGGGCAGCGTCGGCGCGGCGGACGCACCGATCGCAACCCAGAACATCGCCGACCTGGCGGGCCGGGCCGACAACGGCGGCTTCTTCTTGACCAATCGTGGGTCGGGAGATATTCGGGTCACCGCGCTCACCAGTCCCGACGACCCCGACGCGATCACTCGCGGGATCTCTGCGGGGTCCGACGTGAGCCTCGCCCAGACGCTCAATCTCGATCTCGCCAACTTCGTTGGCAGCATCGTTTTCGCCGACGGCTTCGAGTCGGCCCACGTGAGCTCCGGGGGCGATCAGACCTACGGCGCCGACATCCTGCTCCAGGGTGATACCCTCCTCGTCAGCGGGGGCTCCGTCGCCTTCGAGTCGGGCGTCGATGCCGCCGACGGAAACGACGCCTCGTTCGGCGTGGTCGCGGACGGAGCGATCGACTTCCAGTCGATCGGTACGAGAAACTCCCTCGATAACCTGATTGCGGAATCGGGCGGAGACCAGACCTACGCCGCGGCGGTCGTGCTGAACCAAGACGCGCTGCTCACCAGCACCGGCGGCGACATCAGCTTCGTTTCCACGATCGACGGAGGCGCCTACGACCTGGCCGCCCTGGGAGATATCCGCTTCGGAGGCGCCATCGGACCCCGCGGACCCCTCGAGAGCCTGGCAACGAACGGACTGGGCGCGACCGTTTTCGAGGTCGAGGTCGAGGACGGAACGGTCGAGACCGAGGGCCGAACGGTCGTGACCGAGGGCCTTCAGTCCTACGGCAATCGCGTCGAGCTGGCGGGAGCGACGACCTTCACGAGCCTGAGCGACGAGGTGATCTTCGCCGGGGCCCTCGATGGACCCGGGGGGGCGACCATCAACAGCAACGGCGCGGCGATCTTCCGGGGCGACATCGGCACCTCCACCGAACTGGACCATCTACGCGTCCACCTCGTCCACCCCGATCAGCCCGATCCCGCCGACGTCATCTTCGAGGGAGCCGCCCAACGGGTGGTGGTGGGCACGGGCGGCATCTCCCTCAATCCCACCGGGCATGCGTCTGTCCCCGTGGATCCCGAGACATCGGAGGAGGTCGCCACGATCTACAACGCCGACGGCTCCGTCGCCTTCATCACGACCGGTGACTTCGCGGTCGGCGAGGGCGAGGTGATCTCGGTGGCCGGCAGGCTGTCGATCGAGGCCGACGGGGCGGTGACCGTTGGCGACGTCGTGGCCTTCGATCTGGTCATCGACACGCCGGAGCTCACCGTCCACGTACGCGATGAGAACGACGACGCGCATCTGATTGCGAACCGGATGGTGCTGGCGAGCGTCCCGAACTTCGACGGAGCGGTCCTGACCCTCGCAACCCAGGATGGCGAGGTTCGGGTGCCCGGCCCCATCCCCGCGGAGTTCAGCGTGCGCCTGATCAACGACCGGGGCCGCGCCATTGGGAGAAGCGATCTCGCGAACCCGACCGGCGGCGCTCCCCTGGACCTGACGGCGACGGGCCCACCCGCCGTGGGCACTCCGGTCTCGGCGATCCCCCGGAGCCAGGCCGCGGTGCAAGAGCCCGTGGAGCCGAGATTCGACGAGGAGCCTTCCGTGCCGACGACATCCCGGCCTGAGGGAGACGAGGTGCTGGCCTTCCTCCGCTGCGCGGACCTGGGCGGCGGCGTTTCGCCCGGCTGTCGGGGACCCGTGGCGGCGGGAGACGCCGCCCCGCACCCGGCTCTCGCGACACCGCGGGCGGAGGGAGCAACACGCCTCTACCGCCAGCTCATCGGCCCCGGCGACGAATCCCAACGGGGACGCAGGGCCTACCGGAGCGCCCTCGATGCCTACGCGAAGCGGGCCGGCTCCGGTTTCGATGGCGCCGGATTCTACCGGTACCTCGAGGGTTCGCCCGCCCACGCATCGGCGCTTCGGACCGTCGATCAACTGGCAACCCTGTTCGTCGAACTCGAGCTCCTCGACCTCGAGACCGACGCGCTTCACCGGCTTCGCCGCCAGATCGCGCAACAGTTTCTCGATTCGATGTCCAGTACCGAGGACGAACCCGGGGTGGACACCCTGCTCGATACGGTCGATTCCGGACGGATTGGCTTGCCTCGCTGAGCGCTGACCAGAATCGCGCTCGACGCCGCGTCGGTGCCTCCGCTATCAAGAACCGATGCGAAGGACCCATCCCGCCGCTGCTGTCCTCCTGGTCGCCGTTCTCGCCGGCCCGGCACCGGCCGCCGACCCGCCCGATGCAGCGATACTCGCGGAGCTTCCCTTCGTTTCCGACGAAGCGAATCGGATCTTCATCGACCTGGCGCCCCAGGGAAGTGCCCGGCCGCTCCGAATGCTGCTCGATACGGGCGCGACCTTCTCCGTGGCCACACCGCGCGCTGCGAGAGCGCTGGGGATTCGGGTTCGGCGCCTGAAGCACGATCCCTATCGTCGCCGGACGATCCTGGGCCGCGACCTGCAGCTCACCATCGATACCAGGTCGAGCGACACCGGATCCAAGACAGGCTTCGAGTACGCCCTGCTCGGGGGAAACTTCCTCTCGAGCTACGTTGTCGAGCTGGATTTTCCCGGTCGCCGGGTACGCTTCATCGACCCCGGGCGCTATCGGGTCCCCGAGTCGGTCGATGCGCCCGGCGAAGCGGTGCTTCCCCTCAAGATCGTGAGCAACCGTCCCGGACTCCGGGTCGAGTTCAACGGCGAGTCCACCTGGGTGCTGCTCGATACCGGCGCGCCGATCGGTTTCCAGGTGTCGGGAGAGCTGGCACAGCGCGCGGCGATCCCTCACGCGCCGGTCCCGGGCCTGCGGGTGGAAAGTGTGCTCGGACCGGTGAAGATGGAGCTCGGAGAGGCCCGCCGGGTTCGCCTCGGCCCTTTCGAATTCGAGAACGTCGCCGTCGCCGTGGCGCCCCGAGGATTCTACAACCTGGGGTTTCCGGGAGACGCCTTGGTCGGCTACGAGGTGCTCGCCCAGTTCGTCGTGCGCCTCGACTACCGCCGAGAGCGGATCTGGCTTCGCCGCAACCCCGACGCAGAGCCGACTCTCAACACGCCGCTGGAGTCCGCCAGGTCCCACCCGCCGGCGGCGGAATCCACCGACGACGACTGATTCTCGTTCAGTGGTCAACATGGACGCTCCTCGAACCCTGGTCGTCCACGGACTCCATGGTGTGATCCACAATCCGCTCATCGACGGGGAGGTGATGGTGGTCTGAGGCGAGGCGCTTTGCTTCAGCAGTCTCGGTTTCCTGAGCTACGCGGTCCTTATGATACGTTTCGCTCGGTGGGTCGTGGTCCGGGTGGAGGAGCCGGAACTTCGCGAGCGTTTCGGCGCAGCCTACGAGTCCTACTTCCAGCGTGTTCCCCGCTGGATCCCACGGCTCGGGCGTTCAGCGAGCCAACCTGCAGAAGAATCGTAGTGTCTGGCATTGAACCTGGGCGCTTCGAGGTTCAGTGGATCACCGTGGTCTCGGTCGAGGGGGGCTTCCGGCGCGACCGGATAGCGTTGACCGCGCTCAGGATGAAGCCACCACTGAAGAAGACGCACAGGAACCCGAAGCCGACGACTCCTGCGGTGGTGTCGGATTCGCGGGCCCAATGAAACCCACGCAGGAAGATCGTGACCAGAAACAGATAGAGCGCCGCGGCGGCGATCCATTCGATCGGCGCGCGTTTCTGGCCGGGGCTCATGAACGAGACCGCGAGCCACCCCAGGGCGAGCACGACCCCGGCAACGGTTGCAACGACCGAGATCGGAGTCACCGCAACGCCATCCGCCTGGTCTCTCCGATCCCCTCGGTGGGTTCCGCCCGGTACGTCCGGTACGCCCGAACGCCTACGGGGCGATCGTGCGCAGATGGTCGCGGATGCGCGCGGCCAGCCGGTCGGGGGTGAAGCCGAAGGCCTCGGCCAGATCCGCGTACGGAGCCGACGCTCCGAAGCGGTCGATTCCGCAGACGAGGCCCCGAGGTCCGACGAAACGGCGCAGACTCTCGCCCCGGGCCGCCTCGACGACCACCACCGTGGCCCCGTCCTCGGGCACCAGTCCCAGCCGATACTCCTGCGGCTGCTCGAGGAAGAGCTCGAGACACGGCATCGACACCACCCGTGCGTCCAGACCCTCGGCGCCGAGCTTGTCGGCGACGTCGCAGACGAGAGCCACCTCGGAACCGGTAGCGATCAGCACCACCCGCGTCTCCTCCCCCGGATCCCGGACGGCGTAGCCGCCGCGCCAGACATCCTCCAGGACGAATGGCGCCCGGCGCTCGAGGGCGCGCACGGTCTGCCGGGTGAGCGCGAGCAAGGCGGGTCCCCGGGCGCGCTGGGCAATCCACGACCACGCCATCGCCGTCTCCAGGCCGTCGGCGGGGCGAAACACGGTCAAGCCGGGAATCGCCCGCAGGGCGTCGAGCTGCTCGATCGGCTGATGCGTGGGCCCGTCCTCGCCCAGGAAGATCGAATCGTGGGTGAACACGAAGACCGAAGGAATGCCCATCAGCGCCGCGAGCCGCAGGGAGGGGCGCATGTAGTCGCTGAAGATCAGGAACGTGCCGCAGTAGGGTCGGAACGTGGCATCCAGGGCGATCCCATTGGTGATGGCCGCCATGGCGTGTTCGCGGATGCCGAAATGGATGTTGCTTCCCGCAAAGGGATCGGTCCCCGCCTCGGCACCCGGCCCCACAATTCCCTCCGCCTTGAGGATGGGCGGTGCCGCCGAGCCCGCGAGGTCCGCCGAGCCTCCCACCCAATAGGGGGCGACGCCGACCAGGCGCTCGAGGACGCTGGCGCCGTGCTTGCGCGTGGCAGCGTCTTTGTCCCGGAGACCTTCGCTCAGCGTTCGGTTGAGGTCGGCGGGAAGGCGACGCTCGCGGGCCGCGTCCCAGGCGTCGGCCCGCTCCGGATGGTCGGCACGCCACCGCGCCAACGCGGCGTCGGCCTGAGCCCGCTCGGCGCGCTTGCCGGCGATGCGCTCCCCGAAGAATTCGCGCACGTCATCGGGAATCAGGAACTCCGGCTGCTCGGGCCAGCCCGCCGCCTCTTTGGTGAGCTTCACCTCTTCGGCTCCCAGCTTTTCGCCGTGGGCCTGGCTCTTCCCGGACCGATTGGGACTTCCGAGGCCGATCGTCGTGCGCAGGATGACCAGCGACGGGCGCTCCGTCTCGTCCCGGGCCGCCGCCAGGGCCGCGCCCAACCCTTCGTGGTCCTCGCCGTCGACACGCTGCACATGCCAGCGCTGGGCCTCGAACCGCTTCTCCACGTCCTCGCTGAAGCTCAGCTTTGTGGGACCGTCGATCGTGATGAGGTTGTCGTCGTAGAGGTAGATCAGGTTGCCGAGCCCCAGGTGTCCGGCGAGAGAGCCCGCCTCCGACGAGATGCCCTCCATCAGGTCGCCGTCGCTGACGATCCCATAGATGTGATGGTGTCCGGGCCCCTGGCCGTCGACACCGAACCGGGCGCGGGTCATTCGCCCGGCCAGCGCCATCCCGACGCCGTGGCCAAATCCCTGGCCCAGGGGG
>JACZXC010000212.1 GCA_022571825.1 Myxococcales bacterium
TATCTTCGAATAGAATCAGAGCTACGGAACCATGATCGTCGCGCTTTTCGCTCTCTTAGCCTCCGCCCAGTCCGATACGGTCCAGCTTGGGACTGTGGACGTCGGCGGCCGGCAGGTGGCCGTGACTGTCCCCTCTTTGCGGGGCCCGTTCGACGACTCCACCCCGCACGTCGAGATCGACGGCTGGAAGTTTACGGTCGACACCGACGGCAACCTAGGGGTCCGCTACCGGTCAGACGGCGGGTGGGGCGAGGTCGCGGACGCGTATCCTGCTGCGGCTTTGAAGTCGGCCTCGGCGCCCGAGTACCGGGTCAAAGTGTTCCTACTCACGAATTCGACGATCCTCGAGCTCGGCCCGGGGACGAAGCTCGCCTTCGACCTGAGCGCGGACCAGACTCTGAACGAGCGGATCACGGATCTCGGTGGCATCGAGAAGCTCGGCACCGCTGAGCTCACCCTGACGGGCGCGAACACCTACACGGGGGGCACGGTCGTCACCGCGGGAACGCTGCGGGGGAGCACCCGTAGCCTGCCCTCTCCGGTTTCCGAAGTGGACGGATCCGGGAACATCATCAACAACGCAAGACTTGTCTTCGATCAGGACTTCGACGGCGCATTCTCCGGGATCGTCAGCGGCAGCGGCGAGGTTGAGATTCGGGTGACCGGGGTGACCGGCGCGAAGATTCTCACCCTGGAAGGCGTGTTCAAGCACACCGGCGGCACGCTGATCTCGGAGGGCACGCTGGTAGTCTCCATGGAGGTCGACGGCGCGAACTTCCAGGGCAACGTCGACGTGGCCGAAGGCGCAACGCTGGAGTTCGCTCAGCCAGCAGTCCGCGGTCAGTTCGAAGGCGATATCAGCGGCGGCGGAAAGGTCGAAAAAAGGGGCGGCAATAGACTGACCCTCACCGGAACCAATACCTACACCGGCGGCACCACAATCTTCGAGGGCCAGCTCTGGGGCGACTCCGACTCGATCCAAGGCAATGTGACCTTCGATGAGACCCTCGGGTCGGAGGTGACTCGGGCGCTGGTTTTCGATCAGGACGCGGACGGCACCTTCACCGGCGACATCAGCGGTCCCGGGAGCGTCATGAAGACGGGAGCTGAAAGCCTCACCCTGGTGGGCGACAACCGCTACTCGGGTGCTACCCGCATCACCAGAGGCACGCTGATCGGCGATACGAACAGTCTCCGAGGTAACATCAGCCTCAGCGGCTTGTTTTTCGATACGACCTTGATCTTCGATCAGGAGGACGACGGCAGCTTCGATGCGATCATCAGCGGAACGGGATCCCTCGAGAAGCGCGGCACGGGCCGGCTTACGCTGACGAACGCGCACTCCTTCATTGGCAATACCACGGTGTCCTCGGGCCGGCTGGACGTCAATGGCTCGTTCGACGACCCCGCGCTGGAGGTCCAGGTCGATTCGGCGGCGGTTCTCGGCGGAACCGGGAAGGTCAAAGGCACCGTGATTGTCTACGGGACGGTGGCTCCGGGCACCTCCATCGGCATGCTGACTCTGGGAAACGTCCTCTTCAAGAACGGTTCGCAGCTGGAAGTGGAGGTCAACGACGTCGGCATGGGCAGCGGCGACCTGCTCATGGTCACCAGCAACGCCGACTTTGCGGATGGGGCGGTTGCCACGGTGGTGGTTCGACCCGAGCCCGGCGACTACACCGACGCCGTGACGGTCCCGATCCTCAAGGTCCAGAACCACATGGGCTCGTTCACGTCGTGCGGCCCCGACTTCGCGTTCCTCGACACCGCGCTCTTCCAGTTTGGCGTCTCGGAAACCTCATTTCGCTGCGGTCCGGATGATCCCAAGAACGAACCTCCGACCTGCGTTTCGTGTGATGAGAACAACAAGGTGTACCTCACGATCCAGGACAACGGAAAGACCCTATCGAGCTTTGCGGACACGCCGAATCGGACCGCGGTGGCCCTGGGGCTCCAGGCGGCGGAGGACGCGGACACCGGGGATCTGAAGGACCTATTCGACAATCTGAGCATCCTGACCACGGCCGACGTCACCGCCACCCTGGACGCGATCGGGGGCGAATCGCTCACCCAGTTCTCCACCACCCGGCTGGCGGTTTCGAGGCGCGTCCAGAACAGCATCCACCGTCGTGTTCGGGGCTTGGGCTGGAAGCCGAGCGGTCCGCTGTCGGGCGACTCGGCGGACCGCCCCTTCGGGGTCGGGAACGCAAGGCGACGTTCCGGGCCGGGGTCCCAGCTCAGCGCCTCGACGTGGCGCACGGCGATGGCCCTGGGCCTGCCGGCGAGCGCCGCTCCTGTTGGCGCGCGCACCCGGGAGATCGGCCCCGGCGGCTGGCTCGACGCCTACGGGATCTTCGGCGACCACTCGGGAAGCGGTGGCGCCAGCGGCATGGACTACACCGTGGCGGGCACTACCGTCGGATTCGATCGCCTGCTCGCAAATCGCGGCGTGCTGGGTGCCGCCGTCGGCTATGCGCGCACCCGCAACCTCGAGTTCGACTCGCTGTCGTCCTCGGGGGAAGCCAACACGTTTCACGGAGCCCTCTACGCCGGGCGATCCGATTCCCGAAGCTACCTGAGCGTGGCGACCCGGTTCGGTTACAGCACCTCGAGGAGCACGCGCCGAATCATCGTCGGCACGATCGACCGGCGCGCGGAGGCGGAGTTCAGCGGCTGGGAGCTGGGAGCCGCCACCGAGGCCGGGGTCGACTGGGTCGAGTTCCGGGGAGCCTGGCTCCAGCCCCTGGCGTTCTTCGACTACGTGCACCTCCAGACCGAGGAGTACACCGAAACGGGCGCGGGCTCGCTCAACCTCCGGGTAGGGAGCCAGAGCCTGGACTCTTTCGTGGGCGGCCTCGGCGCCCGGTTGCACGGGACCGTGCGGATCGGGAACGATACCTGGATGGCGCCGGAACTCCGCGTGCGCTGGAGCCGCCACTTCGGGGGCCGTGGGCGCGGGGTCGACATCCAGCTCCCGGCCGCCACCAGCGGGGGAGCCTGGGTGGTGCGGGGCGCCTCGACGCCGGCCAACGAGTGGGTCGTCGGCGCCGGCTGGACCGTCACCCGCCAGAAGAACCTGCACGTTTTTGCCGACTACGACGCCGTCCTCAGCCGGGACCTGATCGAACACTCGTTCGCCCTGGGGTTTCGGTGGGTGTGGTGAGTCACGTGGCGATCCGTGTCATCCAAGGCCAGGGAAGGGACACCGCGTTGCTCGATTGCGGCGCGGCTCTATCATTGGGCCAACCGGGAAGCGGGGATCCCCCATCCCACGCCTCGACCGGGAGCTACCTGCGGCGCAGCGGCGTTGTGAGGATCCCCTGGCCGGATGTCCACAGCTTCCACCAAGAGCCGAGCCCCGGGTCGAACGCTCTACGGATACCTGATCCGGGAGATGATGTTCCCGACCCTGTTCACGCTCTCCGGGCTCACCCTGATGGCCCTGACCAAAGAGCTGCTCAAGCTCTCGGACCTCCTGATCAACCGCGGACTCGGCGCCCCCCTGGCGGCCAGCATCGCCCTCTACAAGGCGATACCGATCGCATCGGACATGCTTCCCTTCGCGGTCCTGGTGGGCATGCTGGTGGCCCTCGGCCGCCTCAGCGCCGATTTCGAGGTGGTGGCGCTGGAGGCCTGCGGCGTGTCGGCCCGGCGACTCCACGGACCCGTACTGGCGTCGGCCGCGGTGATGACCGTCATCGGCGTGGGCCTCGGTGCGTTCGCTACGCCGTGGGCGTATCGCAGTCTCGACACCGCCATGGAAGAGATCGCGCGAGAACATCCCGGCGCCACGCTCCGCGCGGGGACGCTCCACCGATTCGGAGAGTGGCGACTGCAGGCCCGGGAGGTGTCGGCCAGCGGCGATCAGCTGCGCGGCGTGGTCCTCTGGACACCCGAGATCGGAGAGACCCTGTTCGCTGAACGCGGCGCCCTCGCAGCCGACCCAACCGGCCAGACTCGGATTACGGTGGAGAACGCGACGGTCCTCCTGACCGCAAAGGACGAGCTGCGGCACTTCCATTTCGACACCATGACGAGCTTGCTGCCCGAGAGCGGCCACCGGCTTCAGTACGCGGGACCGGACACCCTGGCGGCGGCGACCTTCCCCGAGCTGTTCGCGATCGAGGGGGCCGAGGAAACCGTGCGCCTCGCCCGGGTCGAGCTCCATCGACGTTTCGCGCGGCCGATGGCGAGCCTGTTCTTCGGATTGCTCGTGATGCCAATCTTCCTGGCCCGGGGTGCCTCTTCTCGGGCCAGCGGTGGACTGCTCGGCCTGCTCGCGACGCTCTTCTATTACGGACTGGTTCAGGCCGCCAATGGCCTGCTCAAGGGCGGCGGGAGCGTCGCCTTCGCCGTCTGGTTGCCCAACGCGATCCTCGGCGTCGGGGGCGCCCTCGCCTTCCTGTGGCTGGGGCGCGCATCGGTCTTCGCATGGAGAATGGAGCGCGGCCCGCAGCACGCCCCGCGCTGGTTTCCATGGCGCCGCGCCCGGGAGCTCCGGGCCGACACCCTCCGACGGAGCTCGCCAGGGGGCAAGTCTCCGGAGGTTCCGCGCGTCGAGCGCCGACGGGTCCGTACCCACCGGTGGTCGCTTCAGCGCTACGTCGCCGCGCGTTTTCTGCTGATGCTGCTTCTGTCCTTTGGCGTACTGCTGGTCGGCTATCTCGTGATCGACATCCTGGAGCGGTTGCAGTGGTTCGCCCGCTTCAACGCCACCGCTTCCGAAGCCGTTCGTTTCTACGGGTTTCGCATCCCGCTTCTCGTCTCGCGGCTGGTCCCGATGGCCCTGCTGGTGGCGACGGCGTTGACGGTCAGTCTGGTCGCCGTCCAGGGCGAACTCACGGGAATGCGCAGCTGTGGGATCCCGGCTCCGAGGGGCATGCTGCCGGTGCTCATCATCTGCCTCATCGTGGCCCCCTTCTCCTTCATCCTGAACAACGAGATCGTGCCGCGGACCAACACCCTGAACGAATACCTCAAGGAAACCGAGATCAAGGTAGACGAGGTATGGCGGCCGTTCCATGCCACCGACGGGCGCCAGGCCCCGGCGGTGTGGTTCATGGAGGGGCGGCGACTGCTGGAGGCCGAGCGCCTGGACCCCCAGCTCGGCACCGCCGTCGGTCTGACGATCTACGAACTCGGTACCGACGGGCTGCCGCTGAGCCGGCTGCGCGCGCGGGGCGGAAGACACCTGGGTGGAGGGACCTGGCGCCTCTTCGATCCCGAGCAGGTCGAATTCACGGAGGACGGGCCGCGTCGCACCCGGGGATCGCGCATCGCGCATCTGTGGAAGGGTGTTCCCGTCGAGGTGGACACGCGGAACCTGTCAGTGGGGGATCTGGGCGAAGAGATCATCAGAGCCGAGCGAGACGATTTCGACGCCACCATCCTTCGCGTCGACCGCTACGCCAAACTCGTCGCGCCCCTGGGGTGTCTGCTGCTGCCCGCGGTGGCGTTCTTCTTCGCCGTCTCCGGACCTCCCTATCCGAGCACGGCATCCTCGCTGGTCGTGAGCGTGCTGGTGGCCGTGAGCAGCGTGCTGCTCTCCGGGTTGTCGGCGAGTCTGGGCTACCGCAAGGTACTCCCGCCGATCGTAGCGGGGCTGGCCCCAATGGCCGTCTTCGGAATGCTCGCCGCCTACCTCGGCCTGCGCGTCCGAGGGATGTTCACTCGGTCCTAGGGTGGGCGGCGATCGGCTCCCCCAACAGCGCTCGCTCGTAATGCTCGGCGCTGGCCGCGGCGGTAAATACCGAGGCGCGCTCCTCGAGGGCGGCCCGCTCACGGGGTGCGTCGAGGACTTCGCAGATCGCCTTGGCCAGCGCGGCGGGATCGCCCACCGGTACCAGGGGGCCATGGCGCCCGTCCTCCAGGATCTCTGACGGCCCGCTGAGGCAAT
>JACZXC010000213.1 GCA_022571825.1 Myxococcales bacterium
TGATCCCGAAGCTTTCGCGACTTCCCGTCATCCCAATCGGGGTGGTGGTGAGCCGGGGTGGCCCTCTCGAGGGCGATCCCGTGGGTGTGGGTGTGGCGCTGGCCCCGGATCGGGCGGCCTACATTCCCGTCGAGGGCCCGGGCACCGGCGGCCTCGCCATGGGCGAGCTCGTCGAGCTACTGCGACCGCTGGTAGGCCGGGGCGGGTCGGTTCCGTGGATCGGCCGGGACGTCAAGGGAACCCAGAGGCTCTTCGCCGAGCACGGCTGTGAACTGAACGCGCCGGCCTTCGACGTCGAGATCGCGGGCTCCCTGCTGGATCCGGCGGGTGCGCGCACCTTGGTCGCGCTGGCGGCTCAGCATCTAGGCGAGACTCTTCGCACCTGGGAGGAGCTGGTCGGGCGCGGCGCGAAGGCGAAGCCGGCGGTAGAGGTTCCCCTGAACGAGTTGGCGGAGTGGGTGGCGGTAGAAGTCTGCGCCGTCGGGGCCCTGCACGCGCCCCTGGCGAAACGACTGGTGGTGGATGAGCTCGACGAACTCTTCGAGGGTGTCGAGCTACCGCTGACACGGACGTTGGCGCGCATGGAGCGCGAGGGCGTGCGCATCGACGAAGTCAAGCTCGGAGAGCTCTCCCGCGAATATCAAGGCCAGCTCGATCAGCTCGAGGGGGAGATCCACGGGCTCGCCGGGGAACGCTTCCTGGTTTCGTCCCCGAAGCAGCTCCAGGCTATCTTATTCGAAAAGCTCAAACTTCCGGTCATCAAGAAGACGAAGACCGGATACTCCACCGACGAGGAGGTGCTCGAGCAGCTGGCTGCCCACCACGAGCTGCCGGCGCGAGTCCTCGCCTACCGACGGCTGGCAAAGCTCAAGAATACCTACCTCGACGCCCTGCCGCCCCTTGTGAACCGGAAGACCGGCCGGATTCACCCCACCTTCCATCAGCTCGGTGCGGCGACGGGAAGGCTCTCGGCGACGGACCCGAATGTCCAAAACATTCCGATCCGCACCCCGGAGGGCGTGAAGATCCGCGAAGCGTTCATCGCTTCCGAGGGCAACGCTCTCCTATCCGCCGACTACTCCCAGGTGGAGCTTCGCATTCTCGCGCACTACTCCGAGGATGAGAGCCTGATCCAGGCGTTCAGCCGGGGGGAAGACATCCACCGCCTCACGGCGTCGGAGGTGGCGGGCATCTCCCTGGACCGGGTGACCGCGGATCAACGAGCCCGAGCCAAGGCCGTGAACTTCGGAATCATCTACGGGTCCTCAGCGTTCGGTCTGGCGCGACAGCTCGGAATCGCCACGGGAGAGGCGCAGGAGACCATCGATGCCTACTTCGCCCGCTATCGCGGCGTCCGGCGTTTCCTCGACGAGACGGTTCAGGGCGCCCGCGAGCGGGGCTGGGTCCGGACCCTGCTCGGACGGCGCCGGTATCTTCCCGATCTCGGTTCGCGAAATCGCACGCTTCGAAACGCCGCCGAGCGGATGGCGGTTAATTCGGTGGTTCAGGGCACGGCGGCCGACCTGATCAAGAAGGCGATGCTCGAGGTCGACGGCGCCCTCGAAGCCGAGGCCTTCCGGGCGCGGATGATCCTCCAGGTGCACGATGAATTGGTCTTCGAGGCGCCCGAGTCCGAGCTCGAGCGGCTGACTGCGATGGTTCGCCAGCGGATGGAGCGTGTCCTCCCCCTGCGGGTGCCCCTGGTCGTCGACGTGGGCACGGGCCGCAACTGGCGGGAAGCCCATTGAGCGCGATGCCCGCGCCGCGGAGGCGGGGCGCAGCCTCGCTGTGCTGGCAGGCGGGCTTCGCCCGCCCATCCCCCGCAAAAAAATGGGGAGGACCCGAAGCCGCTAGGCGTCTTCGGGTCTCCCTGGGAAGGGGATATTTGGCTTTCTAAAAAGTAAGTGGCCCGCCCGAGCGATAAGTGTCACCGAAATTGCCGAGAATTCCGTCTATATGGTCGCTCCGGCTCGCCACGGCCCCCGGGGGATCGCCGAACCCCCGCTCGGAGGGGAGAGCGACCCCAGCCTCTACATCGGGGCGAACAGGTTCAGGCTGAACCGCCTACGGGAATCCAGCCAGCTCCGCTCCACCTCCATGCCGGCGAGGGCGGCCAGGTGCTCGATCTCCGCGGGGGAATACTTGAAGGCGTTCTCGATGTGAATGGCCTCGCCATCCGCGAGATCGATCTCGAGGTCGATGGCGTCGATGGCAACGCGCTGGCGCTGGAGGCTCACCAGCCCGATCTCCACATGACCTTCGCCTTCGTGATAGACGGCTCGATGACGGAAGCGCGTGAGATCGAAATGCCCTCCGAGGTCGCGATTGATCCGACTGAGCAGATTCGCACTGAATTCCGCGGTGATACCCTGGGCATCGTCGTAGGCGCTCTCCAGCGTTGCGCGATCCTTGCGCAGATCGATTCCGATCAGCAGGCGGTCGGCGCTGGCCATGGCGGAGCGAATATTTCCCAGCAGTCTCGCCGCTTCCTCGCGGCCGTAGTTTCCCACGTTCGAGCCGAGCCAGACGATGAGCTTCGATCGGTCGGTCTCCGCCCCTACGTGGCGCAATCCTGCTCGGTACTCGCTCGCGATGGCGCGGATCTCGAGGGCATCGTAGCGGTCGATCAGGTCCATCGAGCTCGCCTCGAGCATCGTGCGAGAGATGTCGACGGGCAGGTAGCGAAGCCCGCCGTGCCGACGAAGAAGGGCCTCGATCAGGAGGCGCGTCTTCGAAGAGCTGCCGCTTCCCAGTTCGGCCAGTGTGATCGGTGACGGAAACACTTGCGCGATTTCCTCGGATCGGTTCGCGAGGATCTCGTGCTCGGCTCGCGTGACGTAGTACTCTGGGGTTTCACAGATCCGCTCGAAGAGCTGTGATCCCCGCTCGTCGTAGAGGAAGCGGCAGGGGATGCTCTTGGGGGAGTCGGTGAGCCCTCGTTCCACCTCTTTGCCGAAGGAGGCGTTTCGCTCGGGCTCGAGCTCGATGAGTGAGAAGCGGGGTTTCGCGGGAACCACACTCACCTCGTTCTGGGGATGCGAGACCGTCTGCGCCCGCTTGGGGTCGAAGGGCCGGAGGATGCAACGCCTCGACTCCCGGTGCAACCGCGAACCGGCGGCGGCCGTCGCACCCATGGGGCGTATCTGCCATGATGCTCGGCGTGGGTCGCCGTGAGGAACACCTCGTCGTCGGCTTGGCCGCCCTGGCAGCGATCCGTGTTTTTCTGTTCGCGGCGGCGTTTCCCTTCTTCTCGCCCATCGATGAGCACCGGCACGTCGATATGGCCATCAAATATTCTCGGGGTTACCTGCCTCGGCCGGACTCAGCGGCCTACGAGCCCGAAACGGCGACTTTCCTCGGGATGTACGGAACTCCCGAGTACCACCTCCGTCCCTGGCAGCGCGAAGCGGGCGCCGCGCCCCCTGCCTGGAAGCGCCGCGCGGACGCGATGCTCGAGAAGATCGAGGGCAGTCGGGCTTTTCTGGCGAGACGTCGCAACCTGGAGGTCTACCAGCCTCCGTTCCACTACGCGCTGACCGGAGCCTGGTTCAACCTGGGTCGGTGGTTCGGACTCGAGGGCGGCCGTTTGCTCTATTGGCTGCGCGGACTGAACGTTCTGATGATATTTGCTCTCGTGCTGACCGCCCACAAATTTCTGCGCGAAGCGTTTCCCACGAACGCCTTCGTGCGCCTGGGCGTGCCCGTCCTGCTCACGGTATTTCCCCAAGACGCCTTCTACTACGTGACCCAAGATGCACTTTCGCCGCTGTTGTTCGCCGGTGGCTTCTTCACCGTGCTGCGCCTTGCCCAGAGTCCGGGTTCGAGCTCGGGGCCGTACATCGCCGCAGGCCTTCTGACGTCCGCAGCGATGCTCACGAAGTACACCAACTTGGGACTGCTGGTGGTGTGCGCTCTCTGCACCACCCACGCCCTGGTCCATCGGCCCGAGGGGCGAACGCTGCGCGGCGAAGCCGGCCACTGGCTGTGGCTCTGGCTGATGATTTCGGTTCCCCTCGCCGGCTGGTGGGTACGCAACCATCTGGTCCTCGGCGACTGGCTGGGTACCTCTTTCAAGCTCGATGGCATGGGTTGGGGAACCAAGCCATTCGCAGAACTCTGGGACCATCCCCTCTTCACCCCTTCGGGCCTGGCGGTCTTCGTCACCGACCTGATACCGCGCTTCTGGCGCGGGCAGCTGGCGTGGTACCGGACCACGCTCTCCTGGTCGGGAGCCGACCTCTTCTACATCGCCTCGACCGGGGTGTTCCTGCTCGGGGCGGCCCTCGGACTCCGGCGCAGCGGTCGCGGCGCGGGGCGCCTGCTCGAGGGCATGAGTTGGGCCGCACTCCTTTCTTCGGTGGCGTGCTTGGCGGGCCTCTCCCTGATGTTCGTCTATGGAGAGAAGACGGATCCATCCGAGGCGAGGCCCTACTTCTCCCACGGTCGACTCATCTCCGGCGTGCTGGTTCCCGCCCTGGTCCTGTATCTGCGAGGCATCCAGGTGGCGACCTCCAGGCTCCCGGCGCGCGCCGGTCCGGCGGCCGCCTGGATCTGCTTGGGCCTCGTCGTGGGCGTCGTGGTGATCTCGGAAGTCGCGCTCTCTCGCGACGTCTTTCTCAGCGGGTACAACTGGTATCACCTACCCTGATTCGCTTCATGGAGCGGCTTCTCTTCGCACTGGGCGGTGCGCTTCTCGTTGCCCTGAAGCTCTGGCTCGTTTTCGACGACGAGGTCGTAGCTCGCGCGATCCCCCACGATCATCAGCGCTATGCCGAGATGGCCTCGGCGCTGATTCACGGAGAGTGGTTCGGCGACTACGATCACATGACCCTGATTCGCGAGCCCTCCTATTCGATCTGGATCGCGGCTGTGCACGCGACGGGCCTCCCCATGCGTTGGGCGGCGGAGATTCTGCTGGCAGCGACATCGGTCCTGTTCGCCGTCGCGCTCCGGCGCAGCGGGTTACCGTGGGTCCCGGCCCTCGCCTGCCTCGGCCTGCTGGTTCTTCAGCCTCACAGCCTGCTGGTGAACCGGGAGCTCCTCGCCGCCGGTTTCTACCTGCCGGTGATGCTGGTCGCGATGAGCGGCCTGCTGTTCTGTGTCCGTTCCGAGACGGCGCACTGGCGCCGGCGACATGCGGTCTGGGCGGGACTGGCCCTGGGAGTGTTGTGGACGACGCGGCCCGAGAAGCCCCTGGTCGCGGGGCTCGTTGCCGCCGCGATGGGTCTCGACTGGGTCGCGCGCCGTGCCCGGGGTTCGAGCTGGCGAGAGGCCACAGGTGCGTCGTTGGTACCCGTGGCGATTGGAGTGCTCGGAATCGGGCTGATCGCGTCGATCCTTGCCGCGCTCAATGCCCAACACTACGGATTGTTTCTCACTTCGGACCTCTCCGCGCCGGGGTTCACGGCGGCGAACTCCGCGTTGCAGCGCATCGATCACGCGTCCCCCCGGCGCTTCGTGCTCGTACCCCGGGAGGTGCGACGTCGTGTCTACGCGGTCAGCCCCGCATTCCGCGAGCTGCGCCCGCATCTGGAGGCCCAGGGATGGGGCCGAGCGGTCAGCTGCCGCGTGGTCCGGGTCTGCGACGATTACGCCGGGGCGTGGTTCATGTGGACGATGCGCGAGGCGGCGGCAAAAGCGGGACGGATGGGGTCGGCGACCGAGGCCGACGCGTTCTTCCAGCGGATCGCCGATGAGATCAAAGTGGCCCGCGCGCGCGGTGCCCTCCCGCCGGAGAGAAGAGTTCTGGGTTTCTTGCATCCCTATCCCGAGACTTACCGCCGATATCTGGGTAGCTCGCTTCAGCGGGTG
>JACZXC010000214.1 GCA_022571825.1 Myxococcales bacterium
CAGCGTGAACGTCCAGCTCCGCCAGCACTTCGGCCTGTACGCCGCCGTGCGACCGGTCCGATCCATGCCCGGCATCCGTACCCGTTACGAGGACGTCGACCTGGTCGTCATCCGGGAGAACACCGAGGGCCTCTACTCGGGACTGGAACACGAGGTCGTACCCGGCGTGGTCGAGAGCCTCAAGATCGCAACTCGCGTCGGTTGCGAGCGCATCGCCCGTTTTGCCTTCGAGTACGCGCGAGATCGGCAGCGGCGCAAGGTGACGGTCTTCCACAAAGCCAACATCATGAAGCTGTCCGACGGCCTGTTTCTCGAATGCGCCCGGAAGCTGCACCGCGAAATCGCTCCGCAAATTGACTACGAGGAGCTGATCATCGACAACGGCTGCATGCAGATCGTGCGTGATCCGTCGCAGTTCGACATTTTGCTCCTCGAGAATCTCTACGGCGACATAGTGAGCGACCTGTGCGCCGGGCTCGTCGGCGGCCTGGGCGTGGTGCCCGGATCGAATATCGGCGAGGGCCAAGCGGTGTTCGAGGCGGTTCACGGAAGCGCCCCGAAACTGGCGGGTCGGGGCCTCGCCAATCCCCTGGCTCTGATCATGAGCGGTGTCATGATGCTCCGTCACCTGGGCGAGACGACCGCCGCCGAGCGGATCAAGGCCGCCTACGATGCGGTGCTGAATCGAGGCGACCCCGAGGTGCTCACCCCAGACATCGGCGGGCGGGGGACGACCCGCCGCTTCACCGAGGCCGTGATCGAGCAGCTGTGACCACCGCGGACCCTCCGGCATCGAAGCGCTCCCCGGTGCTCCCGCGCTCGTGGCACCGCGGCGTCATGCGGGGTCTCCCCGGGGCGCGGCGCGCGGGAGCCCTCGCGTGGCTCATCCTTGCCACCGCACTGATCCCGGCCTGCAGCGACTCGACTCCGCGCAATGTGCTGCTGATCGTCGTCGATACCCTGCGATGGGACCGCGTCGGCGCCTATGGACACGATCGGAACACGTCGCCAGTGATGGACGCCCTGGCGACCGAGGGCGTTCGCTTCGAGCGAGCCTACGCCTCGGCGCCCTGGACCATGCCTTCGGTGGCCTCCCTCATCACCGGTCTCTACCCGACCGGACACGGTGTCATGACCGCGATGACGGGCATGTCCGGGAAGGTACTCACACTCGCGGAGATTCTCCGGGATCGGGGCTTTCGGACCGGGGGCGTGGTCAGCAATCACCTGATCCGAAGCCGGCCCGGGCGGGGTTTCGCCCAGGGCTACGACACCTATCGGGGTTCGGAAGCCCAGGGTCACGATCACGTGTCCACCCCCGGCGTGACGAACCAGGCGATCGAGATGCTCCGTGACTTCGCCCGGACCGATGCCCCTTTCCTGCTGTTCGTTCACTACTTCGACCCCCACTTCAATTACCGACGGCATCCGGAAGTCGACTTCGCTCCAGCTCGAGTCGGACGCCTCGACGGCCGCCGGGACATCCATCAGCTGCGCAGTCTGCTGAAGGAGCTCTCCGAGGCCGAGATCGCCTTCCTCCTCGATCTCTACGACGAGGAGATCTTCTTTACCGACGCCGGCATCGGACGCCTGATCGAAGTCCTTCGCGAAGTGGGTGCGTACGATTCAACGGTCATCGTCGTCACCTCGGACCACGGCGAGGAGTTCCGGGATCACGGTTGGCTCGGGCACACGCGTACCCTCTACCAGGAATTGGTGCGGGTTCCGCTGATCATTTCGGCGCCGGGTTACCGCGGCGAACCGCGGGTGGTGCCCGAGCTCGTCTCGTTGGTCTCGATCACTCCGACTCTTCTGGATCTGCTGGGAATCGACCGCGAGGGCTTCAGGTTCCACGAATCGTCCCTCGAGGGCCACATGCGCGGTGAGGTCGGCGACGCCCCGGCATTCGTCTTGACCGAGGTGGGCTTTCTACCTCCCGGCATGCCGCGCGGGGTCAAGCGCGCCTTCAAGAAGGCGATCGTGGGCAAGCGCTACACATTGATCCGCGACGAAGAGACCCGGAAGATCGAGCTCTACGACCTGGAGGCCGATCCCGGCGAGACGAATGACCTGTCCGCCGCCCGACCCGCGTTGCGCGACCAGCTACTCCGCGAGCTCGAGGCGCGGCTCGGACGGGCGCGGCAGGGGGCGATCCCGCCCGACCTGCGCCACCTCAGCGAGGAGGAAATCGAATCTCTGCGGGCTCTGGGATACGTGGGCTCCTGACGGTTCCCGTGGGCTGGGGCGGACCCGGAGCCATCTCGGTTTCAGGGTCGTTTCCGCGCAGAGCCGGATTCGCGGGAGCCAGGGCGAGGACGTGAATCCGCCCGCCTCCGAGGGTCCGGGTCACCCGCACGAGCCCCCCGTGAAGAACCTCGACATCGGCGAGCAGCTCGCCGACGACGGCGATCGTTTCGCAGGTAAGGCCGGCCTCCGCCCCGCAACGGAGCTTGCGAAGCTCGCCGCCGAAGTCCGCCACGTAGTCGAGGCGCATCCGGCGGGCGTATTCGGATAGGCGCTTCTCCCGCTTCGCGCGGTAGGCATCGAGATTCACCACGCCGTCGAGGTTCACGACCGTTCGGTTGCTGAAGTAGCCGATGATGCCGGCGTTGAACGCTCCGATCCGGGCGTCGGGGGCGGTGTGGGCATCGATCCAACGTGCCGCTTCGAGCTGGTTGACCCGGTGTCGAGAGTGCAAGCCCCAGCGATCGGCCATGTGAGGACCGAACGCCCCGAACAGAGCAGCAGCGAACAGGACGTAGAGCGCGATCAGGCGGTGACGCTGCCGGCTGTACATCTGCGGTCCGTCCCCATCGCTCGCGAGCTCATGACGGGGAACACTCCCCGTGAGGACTGCGTGCAGGGTGGCGACGGCCAGGCCGAGGGCCAGCGCAGCCAGCAAGGCGACCGGGGCGAAGTACCACTCTCGCATCCACCAGCGAACCGCCGCGTGATAGACGAGGGCGAACCCGATGCCGCTGGCCGGCACGGCGAGCAGGGCGAATGGGCGGCGCACCCGCCCACGGGTCGGCAGCGGGGCCAGCGCCATGATTGCCGCCGCCCCCCCGGCGACCACGAGGAAAGGCCAGGTGGGGGCGCCGAGGGGAACAAAATAGAGATGCGGCAGGCGCTGGAAGAACGAGTCCCGGGTCAGCGCCCAGGCCCGGCCCAGCAGCGTCGGCCAATCCGCCCCCTCCCGCGCGATCCAGGCATCCTGCTCGAAGCTGGCAATGGCGAATCCGCTGGTCTGAACGACCGTCCCGAAGCTCACCAGGTTCCACGCAACCCACGGAGCCAGGAACAGCAGCGTGGGCACGCCCAGGGCGAGGCTCAGCTGCCATCGCCGCACCCCACGCTCGCGGAGCAAGAGGAACAGGGCCATCGGCGGCAGGATGAAGAGGGTGTCGGTGCGGGCCAACATCATCAGACCTGACGCGACACCGAGCCACACGGCCTCGGCGGTGCGGGCGGGCGCAGGGGCCCCGGCCACGCGCACAAACCGATCGATCACCCAGGCGATCGAGCAGACGACCAGGGCGGTCTCCATTCCGTTCACACTCTCTCGGACCAGGGCCGGGTGCAGGGCGGTGAAGCTGGCGCCGGCCAGCGCCGCCGCCGGATTGTCGCTGAGCCGGTGAAGGATCGTGTACACGAGCGCCACGGTCGCGACACCGAAGAGCGCGGAGAGCGAGAGACTCCAGTGCAGGAGCGCGATCGGATCGCCGCCGACGGCGTAGAGCGGCATCAGTGCGGCGAGCCAAAGTGGATGGAAACCGTTGGTGGGGGTCTCACCGTCGAAGCTCACACCGTTGCCCGCGGCGAGATTCCGGGCGATCTGGAAGTAGTAATAGGCGTCGTCGGATGTGACGTCGAGAATCAGGGTATAGAGGTCTGCCCAGGCCACGCGCAGGCGCAGAACCAGGGCCACGAGAAGCAGAAGGGCCAGGGCTCGGCTCGCGACTCGGCGCTGCGACGTCATGCCCTGATCCTCCGGGGAGACTACCACGGGCACCCCTTCGCGAGAACCGGCCCTCGATGGTCACGCCGTCGAGCGGCCGATATCTTTCCGGCCGCGAGTCCGCGAGCCCGCGATGTGGCGAGGCCGTTCGGGAAGCGAAGTGCGGGACCCGAGGGTCCAGAGGAGTGGCGATGGATCTCGGCCCCCTGGGCGTCTGGTTCTTTACGGATGGTCTATCCGCGGGAAAGGCCGCCGAGTTTGCCAACCGGGTCGAGGAGCTGGGCTACTCCGCCCTCTGGATCCCCGAGACCGTGGGTCGCCACCCGTTCGCCCATGCGGCCTGGCTGCTTTCCCAGACCGAGCGGCTGATTCTGGCGACGGGAATCGCGAACATCTACGCCCGCGACGCCCACGCCTCGGTCTCCGCCCGCAACACCCTGGCGGAACAGTCCGGGGGGCGTTTTCTGCTCGGCCTCGGCGTTTCCCACGCGCCCATGGTCGAGCAGGTGCGCGGTCACCGCCACACCGGGCCCGTGGCGACCATGCGGGCCTATCTGGACACGATGGAGAAGGCCCCCTACTCGGCGATTCCCCCGTCGGAGACGCCCCCGACGGTGATCGCCGCCCTGGGACCCAAGATGTTGGCACTGGCCGCTGAGAAAACGACCGGAGCGCATCCGTACCTGGTGCCGCCGGAGCACACCGCCAGGGCCCGCGAGACCCTCGGACCCCGGCCCTGGCTCTGCACGGAACAAAAGGTCTTGCTCGAGACGAACCCGTCGCGAGCCCGGGAGGTCGCGCGCAAGGCGCTCGGGATCTATCTCCGCCTGCCAAACTACCGCAACAACCTGAAACGACTCGGTTACACCGACGCCGACATGGATGACAGGGGCAGCGACCGGCTCGTCGACGCCCTGGTGGCCTGGGGTGACGAGAAGACCATCGCAGAGCGCATTCGGGCCCACCGCGATGCCGGCGCCAGCCACGTCTGCATCCAGCCGCTCCATCCCGAAGGCAAACCCATCCCCGACGAACGAATCCTCGAAGCGCTGTCTCCGCGCTAGTCCGCGCCGGCTCGTTCGACTCCGCTCGGCTTTGCCTCGCTGCGCGCCCTTCGGGCTTGCGGTCTTGCTGCGCGGGGACCGAGGCGTCAGCGGCTCTCGAAAACCACCGGCATCTCCTCGATGCCGACGATAAAGTTCGATGGGCGCATGGGCAGCGGATCGTCGCTAGCCAGCTCGATGTCGGGCAGCCGGCGCATCAGCTCTTCGAACATGACGCGCAGCTCCAGTCGGGCCAGGGGCGCCCCCAAGCAGAAGTGCGCGCCGGTGCCGCCGAAGGCGACGTGTTCGTTCGGGCTGCGCTCCACGTCGAAGCGAAAGGGGTCCCGGAAGACCCGCTCGTCCCGATTTCCGGACGGGTAGAGCAGCAGTACCCGGTCGCCCTCGCGAAGCTTCTGCCCGCGGGCCTCGACATCGGCGGTCATCGTCCGGTTCATGTTCTGGATCGGCGTCACCCAACGCAACATCTCCTCGACTCCGATCGCGATCTTCGACGGGTCGTCGATGAGCTTCTGGCGCTGGTCGGGATTTCGGATCAGCTCGCGCATGCCACCGCTGATGACGTGGCGGGTGGTCTCATCGCCGCCGACGAGAATCAGGAGGGATTCCTGGAGGAGCTCCTCGTCGGCAAGCTTCTCGCCGTCGATCTCGGCGTGCACCAGCACGCTCATCAGATCCTCCTGGAGCGGCTTGGAGCGCCGGTCGGCGATCACGCGCCCCGCGTACTCGAAGTACTCCTGGGCGGCCTTCCCGGCGGCCGCGGCCGCCTCGGGGGTCGCCGTCGC
>JACZXC010000215.1 GCA_022571825.1 Myxococcales bacterium
GGCCTTGCCGGGAAGGCTCCCGCCGCAACCCTCGAATGGAGCGGCACGTACCAGCTCATCATCCAAAACTTCGACCCGGACGTGTTCGTTGCCACGGGCACGGGCGTGTCGACCGTTACCACGTCGGGGGCGGTGGGTGACATCGCCGCGTTCGCTCACCTCGATTCCCTGCGCATGAACCACGGGCTCACGATCACGGGCACCCTTCCCCTGACCGACCCTGAGAATGCGACGCTGGTCACCCTCGTGATCGATACCGACGGCGCTCGGATCGGGATTCCCCTGGGACGGGGGACGTTTGCGCCGATCTCGGGCGGGGGGCCCCTGACGGACAATCAGCTCACGAACACGGACATCGCCGGCATACTGCCGCCGCGCTTCAAGCAGTGCTTTCTGGCCCCGGGGTGCGGCTCGTACCTGCCGATTCCGTTCACGAAGAACGGACTCACCGGCGCCGGGATCGGAGGCCTGATCACGATCAATACGTTCACCCCGGGCGGTGGTCTCAAGCTTTCGATCATGGGAACCCCCTGGACCCTCGGGGCCGCGATGATCTCGGGCGTTCAGAACCGTATCACGCTGACCCAAAACGGTGTCATCACGACCCGGTTCACGGTCGAGACGACCCGGACCCACTCCGGCTTCGTGCACGGCCCGGCGTCGAATACGACCACCACGGCGCTCTTGTCGGGTGTGATTCAGTTCGTGACTCCCACCGAGGTGTCGACGAGTCTGGCTTCGCCCAACAACCTCCTGTCGGTCTTCAGCACCATCACGATCCACTTCATCCCGGAGCCCGGCCTGGTTCTGTTGCTCGGCTCGGGGGTGGCGGGTCTCGCCCTTCTCGGGCGGCATCGCATGCGCAAGTAGAGCGGTTCGCGACCGCGTCTAACGCGTCGACTGGGCGGCCACCCCTTTGGGGGTGGCCGCTTTTTTGGGGGGGCCGCTGTTTTTTGGGGGATAGCCGTGCTTTTTTTGCCGCGCGCCCGGCCCGTGCGGCTGGTAGGATCCCCGATCCGGAGGTCCGCGGAACATGTTGCGTCGCTGGCTCGACTCCCCTTGGCCCTATTTCATCGGCGCCGCGATTCTGCTGGTTCTCGCGATCGCGAGCCAGTTCGAGGTGCGACTTCCCCCGCGCTCCAAAGAGAGCATCGACTCGATCGCGACCCTGAAGGAACGCGACGACGTGAACGTCGTGTTCATTCTGATCGATACCCTGCGGGCCGACCGGCTGGGCCTCTACGGCTACGAGCGCCCGACCAGCCCCAACATCGATCTGTTGGGTCGCACGGGCATTGTCTTCCGGCACGTGATCTCCCAGTCGAGCTGGACCAAGACGTCGATGGCCTCGCTCTGGACCAGCACGCTGCCCGCCAACCACGGGATCCTCCGCTACAGCCACGCTCTGCCCGACGAGGCGACGCTGCCCGCGGAGATCTTCAAGGCGGCGGGCTTTCGCACCGCGGGAATCTGGCGGAACGGATGGGTCGCCCCGAACTTCGGCTTCTCGCAGGGATTCGAGGTCTACATGCGCCCCAAGCCCGGTCGCGAGCGTGCGAACGTCCAGCGCGGCAATCCGTCCTCGCACCCGCTGCTGGGCACCGACGAGGACCTGATCCGGTCCGCGGGCGACTTCCTCGAAAATTTCGGCAACGAGCGTTTCTTCCTATATCTCCACTTCATGGACGCGCACCAATACCTCTACGACGCGTCTTCCGCGAAGTTCGGGACGAGCTATTCGGACAGCTACGACCAGGCGATCCTGTGGACCGACCTGCTCCTGGGCGCGCTGATCGACAAGCTCGACCGACTCGGTCTGCTGAGAGAGACCGTGATCGCCATCGCCAGTGACCACGGCGAGGCGTTTCAGGAGCACGGGCGGGAGGGGCACGCCAAGAACCTCTATGCGGAGGTCACCGGGGTTCCCTTCATCATTTCGCTTCCCTTCCTGCTCGATCCGGGGATCGAGGTCGAGGCCACGATTTCGAACCTCGATGTCTGGCCGACCCTGCTCGATCTCGTCGGCCTCGATCCGCTGCCCAACGCCGATGGCGTGTCGGTGCTCCCCCTCGCCCTCGAGGCGGGCGGCGGGGCCCCGGCGGAGGACGGTCTCCGGGACCGGACCATCTTCGGGCAGCTCGATCGCTTCTGGGGCAACCCGAAGCGGCCGAGCTATCCGATCATCTCCGTGACCGAAGGAAACTGGCGGCTGATGATGCACGCCGAGAACCCCAAGGGACTCGAGCTCTACGACCGGGCCGAGGACCCCGGCGAGAGCCGTGATCTCGTGACCGATGATGAGATTCCGGCGAAGGCGGAGTCGCTGCTGGAGCTGGCGAACCAGTACCTCGCGGACGCGAAGAGCCCGTGGGGGGTCGATCCCAAGGAGGTCGAACTCGACGCCCTGAAGCTCGAACAGCTCCGGGCCCTGGGCTACGTGATCAAGAGGTAGGCGGAGACTGCGGCGTCACGCGCCGGGGCCCACGGGGGGTCGGTAGCGCGTCTCGCGCTTCGACTTTTCCCGATGCCGTTCGAGGGCGAGTTCGATCAACCGATCGAGAAGCGCTGGATAGGAAACTCCCGAGGCCTGCCACAGTCTCGGAAACATCGAGCCCTCGGTGAAGCCGGGGAGGCTGTTGACCTCGTTCACGAAGATCTCCCCGCTGGTGCGGTCCAGCAGGAAGTCGACGCGCCCCAGGCCCGATCCCTCGAGGACGCGGAAGGCCTCGAGTGCCATACGCTGCAGCTCCTGGGTCTGTGCCTCGGTCACCGGTGCGGGAACCAGAAGTTCGGTTTCGGCGTCCGCGTACTTCGCGTCGTAGTCGTAGAACCCGTGATCGGTCCGGATCTCGCCCGGTACCGAGGCCTCGACGGGGTCGTTGCCGAGAAGAGCCACCTCGACGTCCCGAGCGTCGATTCCCCGCTCGACCAGGACCTTGTCGTCGTACAGAGCCGCTTCGCGCAGCGCCGGAAGCAGGTGGTCCGCCGCGTCGACCTTGGAAATGCCCACCGAGGAACCCAGGTTCGCCGGCTTGACGAAGAGTGGCAGCCCCAGCTGGGACGCGGCGCGCTCGGCAGCGGCCCGGGGTTCGCTCTCCAGCTCGGGCCTTCGCACCAATACCCACGGCACCACGGGCAATCCCGCTGCCCGAAGCAGCTGCTTGGCGATGTCCTTATCCATCTGCAGCGCAGAGCCGAGCACGCCCGAGCCCACGTAGGGAACCTCGGCCAGCTCGAGCAGACCCTGGAGAGAGCCGTCCTCGCCGCCTTGACCGTGAACGATCGGAAAGACCACGTCGAGATTCACGGCGCGTTCCATGCCGCGGGCGGAGGTAGATACCAGTGTATGTTCTCCGGGGATCGCCGGAAGGGTCACCTCCTCTCCCTTCACGGTGGCGTCGGGGGGCAGGGCCGGTGTTCCCAGATGCCAACGACCGTCCTGATCGATGGCGACCAGTGAGATCTCGTAGCGCGCGGGATCCAGGGCCCCCAGGATCGACGTCGCGGAGCTGACGGATACGGCGTGCTCGACGGAGCGCCCCCCGAACAGCAGACCGATGCGGAGCTTTTTCAACACCCCCTCCTCCCGGGGAGCATAGGGTAGACACGGCGCTTGAC
Organism: Myxococcales bacterium; assembly: GCA_022571825.1. Taxonomy (GTDB): domain Bacteria; phylum Myxococcota_A; class UBA9160; order UBA9160; family SMWR01; genus JACZXC01. Next base: position 3,619 of record JACZXC010000215.1, read on the forward strand.
CCGCCGGGGCGGTCTCCGTACATTGGCGCCATGTCCTCCATCTCACCGGAACTTCAGCGAAAACAGGCGCTGCTCGAACGTTCGCTCCGGGCCGGGGGGCGCGTGCTGGTGGCGTTCTCGGGTGGGGTCGATTCGAGCTATCTGGCCTACGCCGCCCGTCGAACCCTGGGAGACGACACCCTCGCGGTCACCGCGCAGTCGCCTTCGTATCCCGCAAGCCACCGCGCGATGGCCGAGCGCATCGTCGGCGAATTCGACATCCCCCACCGTTTCGTTGCGACGGGCGAGATGGAGAACAGCGACTACCGCGCGAACCGACCCGACCGCTGTTACCACTGCAAGTCGGAGCTGTTCCGCGTACTCGGCGGCCTGCGGGAAGAGCTGGGTTTTGACGCTGTGGCCTATGGGGTGAACACCGACGACACCGGGGACTTTCGTCCCGGGCATCGCGCGGCGGCCGAACACGGGGTGCTGTCCCCCTTCCTGGCCGCCGGGTTGAGCAAGCGGGATATCCGGACGCTTTCCCGGGCGGCGGGACTTCCCACCGCGGACCTTCCGGCGTCGGCCTGCCTCTCGTCCCGGTTGCCCTATGGCACGGAGGTTACGCTGGAACGTTTGCGCCAGGTCGACGAAGGCGAAGAAAGACTGCGCGCTCTGGGCTTTCGGCAGGTGCGCCTGCGACATCACGGTGCGCTGGCGCGTGTGGAGATTGAACCCAGCGAATTGCCGCGGGCCCTGGATCCCGAGATGGCGCGCGCCATCGCCGCGGCCATCAAACCGCTCGGCTTCCAATGGGTGGCCCTCGACCTCGAGGGGTACCGCACCGGCTCTCTCAACGAGATCCTCACCATCGCGAGAGAGCCCGCGCGTTGACCATCGAGTGCGCCGGCGCCCCGCGCGACGTCGGTTTTGACCAGGGTCGCGCCTGCGCCGCGCAGCTGCGGCTGGAGTTCGATCGGCACTCCCGGTGGGAGCGCTTGCGGCTTCGCGCAGGCCGGGGCGATCCGCACACGGTTCGGGTTGCCCTGGACCTCTTGCGCCATTTTCCTCATCAGGCCGAGGCCCTCGAGGGTCTGGCGCGCGGCGCCCGGGTGCCGCGAGTGTGGCTGGCGAGCCGGCTCGCACACGAGCTGGGGGGTGCGTCGCTTCCCGAGGCAAGCGAGGCCGTCGGCGCCGCCGTCCGGGGCTCTCAAAGTGCCGAAGGAAGCCTGCTGGCACGAAGCGTTGCGACCGAGTCCTTCGCGCGGCGGGTCCGACCCGACGGTGGCTTTGGTTCTGTTGAGCTCACGACTTCCTGGCTCACCTCGGCCCTGGCCGGTGTCAACGAACGGGGGCTGGCCCTGGTCTGCGTGCCGGGATCCTCGGAGTCGGTGGGGTGCGCCGCGCCCGCCGTGCTGTTGATCCGAGACTGCCTGCAGCAGTTCGACTCCCTGGAAGCGGGGATCGCCTGGTGCACGGACCGTCCGGTGGGAGGTCGCGCCACCTTGCTCTTGGCGGATTCCCAGGGAGAGATGGCGGCCGTCGAACTGGACGGGGACGCGCGCCGGGTTCGGCGTCCCGCGAACGGACTGTGGGTCGCCGTATCCGGCAGCGCTACCCGGGAAGCCGGGGACCGGCTCGAGAAGTCCTTGGCCGAGCCGGTGACGGCCCAAGGTCTTGCGCGAGCGACGGTGCAGGCGGCGGAATCGGACGGGGTGGTCGTCGATCCGCGCAGGCGACGTCTCGGCTATGCCCGGGGGACGGAGGTGGCCTGGGTCTCGGTCTAGCGTCGGCCCGGGTGTCGCCGCGAGCGGCCTTTGCGGGACCGGCGCTTTCCCCCCTCCGCTCCGGACCGCGGGGCCGGTGCAGTGCTGGGCGCGGGCTCCTTCACCGTCGTCTCCGGTCGATGCTCCCGCAGATACGCGGCGCAGATCGCGGCGAGATCGCGCTTGCCCTCGGGGGTGGCGGCCAGGGACTCGACCATCGGCACGAACCGGTCGACGGTCCAGGCGCGCTCCCGCTCGGGTACCTGTCGCACCTCGCGTTCGATCTTGACCATCAGGCGATCGCGCAGCCGCTCCAGGATTTCATCGTCCGTCGGGCTCGGGCGTTCGGAGATCTCGATGCGATTCACCTGCTGGAGATGACGGAAGTTTCCGATGTCGAGGCCCGACAC
>JACZXC010000216.1 GCA_022571825.1 Myxococcales bacterium
CGAGTGTGCCGTCGGGCTTCTTGTACGCATGGCGCAAATAGCTAAGGTCGCAGATGCGCGCTCTTTTCTCGTAGGTAGCTGAGTCAGAGTGGGTATCATCCATTAGCACGACCTTGAATGGGAAGCCTGTCGGTGACGCGATCGGATCGGTGAACACCCTGGCCCTCCCTGTGCGGCTCATGGCCAACACGCGCTCCTTCAATTCGCGATCGAGCCCGGATTCCTCGCAGTAAGCGAAGGCCGTTCCTATCTGGACTCCGGCAGCCCCCGCCTGGAGTGCCTCGGCTACGCGAGCCGGCTCTGCGTAGGAGCCTGCGAGCCAGAACGGAAGCCCCAGCGCTCTGATGGCTTCGAGATCGGGAACGTCGCGGTCACCGTAGATCGGCTCCCCCTCGACGCTCAGCTGGGGCCGCCCGCGCGGCGGCGCGTTGTGGCCCCCAGCCGTGGGGCCCTCGATCACGAACCCGTTCACTCGGCCGCTGGCCTTGCGGGCGAGCATGCTGGCGAGAGTCGCCGACGAGACGATGGCTAGGAAGTCGGGCCTAGAGAGATCCGGCGCCTCCCCGCCGCAGAACGAGTTAGGATCGAAATGCGTTGTGAACTTATCGTCTCGATCTGCGCCCTGAACATCGAGGCGCAGCTCAACGGGCTGTCGCTGGGCAAGGCGATCGAGGATGCCAGGGATAGCTCTCGGGATGCCCGCCCCCATGAGGACGTACGTCACGCCGGCGAGCATCGCGCCGTAAATGGAAGGCAGAGTCGGAAGCTGGATCTTCTCGAGGTAGTTGATCCCAATCGGCGCATCGTGGCCTTCCTTCACAAGGAACACCTCCACGAAGTTGGCTGCCACCAGCAACTCCTCCAGGTGACGCGATGGCTTCTCGTTCGGGACCGGCTTGGCCTTGAACGGCTTATCCTTAGGCTTGCCGTCGGGGATGAAGTAGCGATCAAGGATTCGTTTCGCGGCACCGGGGATCGGGAAGCGCCTGAGTGCCCTGCGCATGTGACCGCCCACGTCTCCAAGTTGCAGACGTCTGGCCAGAATCAGATCCAGCCCTGTCCCGGACACCACGCCGAGCTGGCCCGCTCTTGACACGGCCCGCGCGAGCGACCAGCTGGAGACGCCTGCCCCCATGCCGCCTTGAATAATGATCGGCAATCTGTCGTGTGTCATGCAGGTGCCATCCCATTCGTTCTCGGGGCTCCTGGTAGCTCGAAGACTCCTCTCTTTGCCTGGCTGTGGAGAACCGAGCCACATAGACCGCCCCGCCGAGCGCGGCGACCCGGGCGAGCCAAGCAGGGGCTCTACCTGATCGTCGCTGCGATCATCGTCCTGACGCTCTGGGGCGCCCTCGCGGCGCGGGCGGGCCGCTGTGCCGCGGTGGTTGCCACGCCTTGGCTCCGGGTCGCGCCGGGCGGTCCGTCGGCTTGATTGGTCTCGTAAAAGGTCGGTGGCTCGCAGGTCCAGCCCCGGGCGAGCCGGTGCTGCTCGCGCCGGAGCATGTGGTGGAGGTAGCGTCCGGCGATCGGCGCGACCAGCCGCGATCTGAATCCGAACTGGTGATGAAGCTCGGTGAGAATCCGGGTGATCTGCCGCACGCGGCGGGCGTCATGCCGGTAGGCGTGCCGCGTGGCCCACAGGACCCCGGCATACCTAACCGGCAGATTGGCGGCCTCGTATGCGAAGCGCGCGCGAATGCGAGGATCGGGATGGCTCCTGTAGCGTCTCCAGCCACGAAGCATGGTGCGGATGATCCGGACCACGCTCGGACCGTTCACCTCGAAGTCCCGACGGAAGGCACGCATGAGATACTCGGTTTCCTGGCCATTCTTGATGTGCGGGTGGCGGAAGTTGAACTTCAACTGCCCGTGAATGTCGGCGATGGAAATCTCGGCCGGACCGAGAAGTGTCTTGTTCGCCTCGTGTTCGGCGAACAGCGGTGTCCCCGGGATGGGCGTGTACAGCATGAACTGGTGGAACTCGCTTCCATGCTCGACCGCGTGCTCGATCACGGCATCGATGTTCCGGGGGGTGTGCTCCTCGAGCCCGATGATGCTCGAGCCCAGCACGCGGATGCCGTGTGATTGCAGTGTGTGGACCAGCGTGATCGTGTCGGTCCCGGCGAGCTTCGTGTAACGGGAGTCCTTTCCCTCGAGGCCGAGCCACACCCACGACACGCCCAGGGCCACCAGCTGCTCAATCGTATAACGGCGCAGGACGTTCGCGGAACTGAAGACGTAGAGGGACCACGGCTTGTCGTGCTTCTGCATCAGTTCCAGCAATTGAAGGGCCCGCTTCCTGTTCAACAGGAAGTTCTCGTCCATGACGAAGAAAGCGTTGACGGCGAGCCTGGTCTCAAGCTGGCACATGATCTCGAAGAGTTCCGCGCCGGTCTTGTAGAACTCGATGAACTTGCCTTTGCCTCCGAACATGGCCGACGTCGAGCAGAAATTGCACCCGATCGGGCATCCCACCGTGGGGATCAGCGTCGCGCACACGTCCCCGGGATGGTCGCGAAGGGTCACGCCCATGATGCGCGTGCCGATGTTGGTGAGAACTTGAGGGTGCCGGACCGGCTTGTGCTCGTCCTCGCCGAGAAACTTGCGCATCCATCGCACACCGTCACCGCGCGCGATATGGTCGACGTCGCACCATTTTCCCAGCCTGGGCAGGTTGGCGATGTGTCCCCCGACCACGATGGTCGCCTGCGGCAAGTGGGTGCGGACCAGTCGGCACATCTTTCGCACCTTGAGCAGATTGGTCTGGATCGAGCTGATTCCGACGACGTCATACTGCCTGGTCCTGATCTCCTCGACAAAGCGTTCCTGGGAGGGAAAGTCCAGAAGCACGCACGGAGCGCTCAGATTGACCTGGATCAGCATGAGCCCCCAGGAGCGATGAAAGGTGCGCAGCGAGAACGCCTGCTGTACCCGCGTCACCTGGTTGTGGTACAGCTCCATCGGGTTGATGAGACGGCTGCCGTAGGGATCATCCTGAGCGTACGGGCCGAAGACGCTGGCCAGCAGCACTCTCGCGCGGGAGCCGAGCGGATGTATGGGCTGTTCTGAGATCGAGCCGGTCACTCAGCGCTCTCCATATTCTCCAGCCGGCTACGCCGCAAGCGTAGCAAAGAGCCGCCGCCGAAGTTCCTTTCAGCCGCCGGCACCGTCCCGCCGCGTGATCACTCCACGCCGGCTCTCACAGAATGTGGGCGGCTCATAGGTCCAGCCGCGGCGGAGGCGGCGCTCTTCGCGTTTCATCATGAATCCGAGATATCGACCTGCCAGCGGCGCTGCCACCCGCGATTTCAGGCCGAACTCGGCGTACATGTCCTTCAAGACCCGCGAGATCTTTGCCGACAGCTCGCCGTCGCGGCGGAACCAGCGCCGGGCAGCCCACAGCGTCGCGGCATGGGCGACCGCCAGGTCGCGGGCCTCCCAGACAAACCGATCGCGAATCCGCTTCTCAGGGTGGCCCTTGTACCGTTGCCAGCCCTGGAGCGTCGTGCGCGCCACCCGAATGATGCTTGGCCCGTTGACCTCAAAGTCGCGGCGAAACGCTCTCAGGAGGAACTCGGTTTCCTGGCCATTCTTGATGTGCGGGTGCCTGAAGTTGAACCTGCACAGGCCGTGGGTATCGGCCTCTGGGAATTCGCCGGGATCCAACAGCGTGCCCCTGGCCTCATGCTCGGCATACAGAGGCGTACCGGGAATGGGCGTGTACAGCACAAACTGGTGAAAGTCGGTGTCGTGGCTAACCGCGTAATCGATGGCCGCATCGATGTTCTGCGGCGTGTGTTCCTCCAGCCCGATAATGGACGAGCCGAGCACGCGAATCCCGTGGGACTGGAAGCTGCGCACCAGACGGCGGGTGTCGGTGCCCCGGAGCTTGGCATACCCGGTGTCTTTGCCTTCGAGCCCCACCCATACCCACGAGATACCCAGACTGACAAGCTGCTCAATCCTGTAGGAGCACAACACCTTCGCCGAACTGAAGACGTACAGCGCCCAGGGCTTGTTGTGCTCGCGCATCAAATCCAACAGCCTCAGCGCCCGTTTTCGGTACAGGAGAAAGTTCTCGTCCATGACGAAAAACGACCTGACCCGCATGGTCTCTTCGAGCTGGCACATGACCTCGAAAAGCTCATCGCCCGTCTTGTAGAAATGGACGAACTTGCCCTTGCCGCCGAACATCGCCGAGGTCGCGCAGAAGTTGCACCCGATGGGGCATCCCACGGAGGGAATCAGGGTCGCGGCAACATCGCCGGGTTTTTCGCGGAGGGTCACGCCCATGGTGCGGGTGCCGATACCGGAGAGAATCTGCGGATGACGGATCGGTCGGCTTTCGTCTTCGGAAAGGAACCGACGCATCCAGCGCACACCCTCACCCCGCACGATGTGGTCGGCGTCGATCCGTTGCTCCAGACCGGGCAGGTTCGCGACATGCCCGCCCACGACGATGGTGGCCTCGGGCAGGTGCTCACGGACCAGTTCGCACATCTTCTGCACCTTTCCCACATTCGGTATGATCGCGCCGATGCCGACGATGTCGTAGCGGTCCGTCGTGATCTGGTAGACAAAGCGATCAAGGGTCGGAAAGTCCAACACCGTGCAGGTGGCGTTGATATTGGCCTGAATCAGCATGAGCCCCCAGGAGCGGTGGAACATCCGCACGGAGAACACCCGCTGCTCCCGGGTCACCTGGTTGTGGTACAGCTCCATGGGATTGATCGCCCGGCTGCCGTATTCATCGTCCCGGGCATAGGGGCCGAACACGCTGGTGAGCAGTACCAGCGCCCCGGATCCCAGCCGGTGCACGGGGTGCGCGGGAAGACTCATCCGCGTCGCCTGCGCGCTTGGCGCCGGTTTTTGCCTCACCCGCACGGATGAAAAGACAGCCCTGGACACGGTGGCGCGGCCTTCGTCAGGCTCAGGCTGACTCATCCACTCAGCCCCTCACCTGGTCGGCGGCGTCTGCCACAAAGTCCTCCTGCCCGCTGTCGATTCCCGGGAAGTGATATATGGTGGTCATTAGGCCACCCTGGCCGCCGGCCCACCATAGGGAAACCGCCCCGTTTTAGGCCGATCTGCGGCAGCCAGTTCATCGCGGCAAACGGCTGTGTGATAAGAGCATTTGGACTGCTAATCCGAAGGTATTAAGTCGGTATACCACCACATCACAGTGTCTTGCGGCTTGCCTGGCCCGATCTGTGCCCTTAGATTGAACGACCCGGCGACGCGCAACAGTGGTATGCGCGACAGATCGCCGATCGTGGTAACGGCGACGGTTGATCGTCACGGACGCAGGGCGGCTCGCTACGAATCGATCCGGATGCGATACACGGTCCCGGCCGCACCGTCCTGGAAGTCGTACCCATCGCCCGACGTCACGTACATCCAGTCGTCGTGGACCAGCACGTTCTCGCTCTTCATATACGGGTTACCGGTCCGTCGAGCCAAGTCGATCCAGGGCGTCTCGGCATTATCGCGTGCATCGAAGACGTGGTGGGGATCGGGCGTGAATCGATAGACGCGTGAGGGCTTGGCGGAAACCACGTACAGACGGCCATGATCGTCGACATCCATGTCCGTCAGATTCGCGCTGCGGAGCGTCACCGGATCGACAGGCACACGCGGGTGCCTTCCGGCGGCGGATTCGCCGGTATTTGGGCCAGAACTCCGGATCGTTGGACTCTTTCCAAGTCTTGGTATGACGCCAACGGATCTTCTGACGCCGGAGGATCTGCCGC
>JACZXC010000217.1 GCA_022571825.1 Myxococcales bacterium
CCAGGTGATCGAAGTACAGGCTCCCCGCGGTATCGGTTTCCCCGATCGTCACGCCCCCGCGCTGCCCCACGATCGGGCCGGTGTCGACACCGGCGTCGGGCGCGAAGATCGTGACCCCGGACTCGCGTTCCCCGAGGATGATCTGCCATGCCAGGGCCGCACCACCGCGAAAGCGGGGAAGCAGGGACGGATGGAAGCAGAGCGAGCCCCGGGGCGTCCCCGCGACGATCTCCAGCGGCAGAATCGCGGTCACGAAGGCCAGGACATTGAGGTCGGCGCCCAGGCCCCGGAACTCATTCACGATCTCCGGGATCGCCTCCCAATCTGGATCGCACCGTCGGAAGCGCCGATGGCGAAAGAGTGGCAGGCTCCGTTGCTCGGCCTCGGTGGCCAGCGGGTCGGGGCGATGGCCCTCCGGCGGGACGTAGACGCCCACCACGTCGTGGCTCGCCGACAGCAGGCGCAGCAGCACGTCCCTGCCAAAGGCCGCCTGACCGAAGAGCGCGATCCGCAGGGTCATTCGAAGCCTCCTATCGCGTTCGCGAGCGGTCGCCGACGGATCCGCGGACTCGCGCCGGGGTCCCGAAGGCGAGGGAGTGGGGGGGGATGTCCTCGCCGACCAGGGAACGGGCGCCTACCACACTGTGCTCTCCGATCGACACCCCGCGCAGCACCGTGACGTCGGATGCGATCCAAACGTGATCGCCGATCGACACCGGGTCGACTCGCTCGGCGCGCTCGGCATCGAGGTCGTGCTGGTCGGCGTCGAAGATTCGAGTCCCGGGACCGACGAAGACACGCCGTCCCAGTTGAACCGCGCTCTTCGCGCTCAGGTGACAGCCATTGAGCAGGCAATCGGGGCCGATGCGGAGACTCGCTCCCGCGAAGGCGACGATGTGGATCGGACCGACGTCCGTCCGCAACCAGGTCCGCTCTTCGATCTCGACCCGGGCACCCGGACCCAGCGAGAATTGGATGCCCCCGGGCCGTCGCTCACTCACCACCCCGGACGCGATACGCAGGCGAGCCCCCGCGGCCAGCTGGTAGCGGGCGGTCGCCAGGTTGGTGCTGGCCGACGCATCGATCTCGAGGCCCGGGTGCCGAGCCGCGAGTGCGTACAGGCGGAGTCGGTCGATCGCCTGAATCACGGCGAGGATCCAGCGGATGACGGGCACGGGCTGAATTGGAGGCGGAATCGGCGGCGCCGGGCTCACGGAGCGCTGGTCTGGCCTTCGCGGAGCCGGAAGGTGATGAATCCATGGGTGAGATCGTAGGGAGAGACCCCGACCTGAACCCGGTCCCCGGGAATCACTCGAATCCGAAACCGGCGCATACGTCCGGAAAGCTGGGCCGTCACGATCTGACCGCTCTCGAGGGCGATCCGGTAGCGTCCCCCGCCGAGGATCTTCTCGACGGTGCCCGTCCCCTGAATCAGATCGTCCCGGGCCAAACAGCCTCCGCCCACCTCTGTGGCAGCCGGGCAGAGTAGCCCCTCGGAGGGCACCACGCATCGGAATCCTGCGGTAGCTTCTCGGCGATCGGAGAGGTGGCGGAGCCTGGTCGAACGTGCCTGACTCGAAATCAGGTGTACCCGGTAGGGTACCGTGGGTTCGAATCCCACCCTCTCCGCCAGCGAGCCGTTGCGGCGAGACGCGATCGCAGGGTCCCGCTCGATCACGAACTTCGTGAACTCCGTCAGGTCCGGAAGGAAGCAGCGGTAGCGGGGATTCGGTTGCGAGTGGGGGTGCCCTGCGATCCCGTCTCTCCGCAGCCGACTGCGACAGGCCGAGTGAGGGATGATCCCGTGAGCTACCAGGTCCTCGCGCGAAAATGGCGCCCCCAGGGATTCGACGACGTCGTGGGACAGTCCCACGTTACGGCCGCCCTGCGCAATGCGATCCGGACCGAGCGGGTGCCCCACGCGATTCTCCTGACGGGCCCCCGCGGCGTCGGAAAGACCACCCTGGCGCGGATTCTGGCTCGCTGTCTCAACTGCGACAAGGGTCCGAGCGACACGCCCTGCGGCGACTGCGTGGCGTGTCGCGAGATCACGGCGGGAATTTCTACCGACGTTCAGGAAATCGACGCCGCCAGCCGCACCAGCGTGGACGACGTCCGGGAGCTGATCGAGGCGGTGCGCTATGCGCCGTCTCCCGGGAAGTACCGGATCTTCGTGGTCGACGAGGTGCACATGCTCTCGAAACCGGCCTTCAACGCGCTGCTCAAGACGCTGGAAGAACCCCCGCCACGCAGCCTGTTCGTCTTCGCGACGACGGATCCGCAAAAGATCCCGTTCACGGTCGTATCCCGGTGCCAACGATATGACCTGCGGCGCATCGCCACCTCGGAAATCGTCGGACGCCTGAGCCTGATCGCCGCCGCGGAAGAAGTGCAGATTTCGGATCGAAGCCTGCTCGCGATCGCCCGCGAGGCGGACGGCTCCATGCGCGATGGACAAACCCTCCTCGACCAGGTGATCGCATTCGGCGGCGCGAGCGGCACGAGCGGCACGACGATCGACGATGATCAGGTCGCAGCGGTTCTCGACCTGATCGACCGACGCCTGCTGCTGGGAATTCTCGAGAGCTGTGTTGCGGGTAACGCCGCTGCGGCCCTCGACGCCTGCGGCCGCGCCGCCGAGTCCGGCGCCGACGCCAAGCGGCTCGGCGAAGGCCTGTTGAAGCTGATGCGCGACGTGGTCGTGCTTCGCGTCGCTCCCGAGTCGCCGCACCTGGTGGAGGCGAGCGAGGAAGAGATCGCCGAGCTCCGCGCCCTGGGGGAGCTGACCGAAGCCACTCGATTGCGACGAATGTTTCGCGCCCTCCTCAAGGAGCAGGAGGATCTGACCTGGGCACCCCGGCCCTTCGCGGTGCTCGAGATGGCGGTGGTTCGCCTGGCGACAATGCCCGCGAGTGACGATGTCGCTCGCCTGCTCTCGCGCCTCGAGGCACTCGAGCGACGCCTGAGCCGCGAGGCCGAGGGCGCCGGGTCCGGCCCCCAAGGGACCTCCAAGGTGGGCCCGGCGAGCTCGTCGCCGAGAGAGGGCCGCGACAGCAAGACCGAAGCCCGGGAGCCCGGACCCCCTCTCCTATCCGAGGCGCCACCCGCGGAATCGTCGCGAGGGTCGCCCCCTCGCGCCGAGTCCGGGGGCGGCTCACCGGACGACCCGCCCCCGGACCTCTCGGGAACGGAGACGGTTGTCTTCGATCGCCTGCGAGCCATGGCCGGCCGAGGAAATCCCGGCCTGTTCGCCGCCCTGGAGGGTGGACGTATCGCCGCGCGCGATGGTGAGCACCTGCGCGTCGCCGTTCCCCAGCGGTTCTCGGCCCGCCGCCTGGAGGACCGACGAGAAGCCCTCGAAGCGGTCTGCACCCAGTTCTTCGGTCACCCGATGCGACTGGAGATCGAGGTCGAGGGCGCCGGGGCCCAAGGCAGCGGCCCCGGGACCGAGCTCGATGCCGAGTCGATCCGTCGGCTGCGCCAAAAGGCCCTGGAGCATCCCGCCGTGAATGCGGCGATCGAGATTTTTGGGGGCGAGATCGCGGAGATTCGACCCCTCGGAGGTGAGCGGTGAGCGAACCCGATCTCGGGCACCTGGTGGCCCAGGCTCGTGAGATGCAGACCCGACTGGCCGAGCTTCAGCGGGATCTGGCCCGACGACGCGTGGAGGGGACGTCGGGCGGGGGCATGGTGACCGCCGTCGCCAGCGGCGAACTCAGAATCCTCGAAATTCGGATCGAGCCGTCGCTGCTGGAGGCGGGAGACCGCTCGATGATTCAGGATCTCACCGCCGCCGCGGTCAATGTGGCCCTGACCAACGCCCAGCGGATGATCCAAGAAGAGCTCCAACAGGCCTCCGGAGGGCTGGCCACGGCCCTCCCCTTTGGGTCCGGAAGCACCTAGATCGAACGTGCGAACCTCGCCCCCGATCGAGCGCCTCGTGTCCAGCCTGCAATGCCTGCCGGGCATCGGCGAGAAATCGGCCACGCGTCTCGCATTCTTTCTGCTGGGAGCGGCGGAATCGACGGTGCGGGAGCTGTCCGAGGCTATCGGCCGGCTGAAGCAGGACATCGTCCTCTGCCAGGAGTGCTTCGACCTCACCGACGCGTCGCCGTGCGCCCTGTGTCGTGACGAGCAGCGCGACGCCTCGTTGCTGTGCGTCGTCGAGGAGCCGTCGGACCTCGCGGCCATCGAGCGCAGTCGCCGCTTCCGCGGTCGGTATCACGTGCTGGGCGGGGTCCTCTCTCCGATTGATGGAGTCGGACCCGAGAGCCTGCGCATCGCCGAGCTGGAAGAACGCGTGCGGAAGCAGGCAATCGGCGAGGTCATTCTCGCGACCAATCCCAACGCGGAGGGGGATGCCACCGCCCACTATATCTCCGACCGGCTACGACCCACCGGGGTGCGACTCACCCGGATCGCGTACGGCATGCCACTCGGGGGAGACCTCGAATACGCCGACCACGTGACGATTGGCCTATCTCTGGACAACCGGCAGAAAGTCTGATGAGGGGTCTCGAGCCGCCTAAAGCTGGGGCCTGGGCATGCCGATTTCCAGCCGGGCGGGGAGCTTGCCGAAGATTCGGCCTCCGGGGTAAGGTTCCGCTGTAATCCTTCGCCAAATCGATGGGTTGTCGAGGCAATTACCGATGCATGACAAGCAGCTCGTAATGCACGAGGAGGACTTTCAGCGCGTCCTCTCTGTCATCCGGCGGCTGGTCAAGGACGCCAACGCGAGGGGATGCTACGTCGTCGATCGGAATGGTCAGCTGATCGGCGAGGCGGGCGAGATGCAGGGAATCGACACCACGAGTCTTGCGTCGTTGACCGCCGGCTGTATCGCCGCCACCTGTGGCCTCGCCAAGATCGTGGGCGAGGATGAATTTCCGGTCCATTTCCACCAGGGACAGAAGGACAACCTGCACATCACCCTCGTGCCGAAGCGGATCATTCTGGTCGTCATCTTCGACGACCGCAGCTCCTTGGGACTGGTCCGCCTTCGGGTCAAGAAGGCGGGTGGTGAACTCGCGCGGATCTTCGAGGACATCGAGAAGAAGGCCGATCAGGGCCCCTCGGGCGGTGGCGGCACTCCTTTCGCGGAGATCACAGACGAGGACATCGACAACTTGTTTTCGGTCTGACGCCGGATGTCGTTTATCAACTACTCGTCGCGTGAGATCAACTGCAAGATTGTCTACTACGGCCCCGGGCTGTGCGGCAAGACGACCAACCTGCAGTACATCTACAGAAAGACCAATCCCGATCTCAAGGGGAAGATGATCTCCCTGGCCACCGAGACGGAGCGCACGCTCTTCTTCGACTTCCTCCCCCTCGCTCTCGGCCAGATCCGCGGCTTCAAGACCCGGTTCCACCTCTACACGGTTCCCGGTCAGGTCTTTTACGATGCGAGCCGCAAGCTGATCCTCAAGGGAGTCGATGGCGTAGTCTTCGTCGCCGACAGTCAGGTGGAGCGGATGGAGGCAAACCTGGAGAGCTTCGACAACCTGAAGGCGAACCTCGCCGAGCAGGGCTACGACATGGCGAACATTCCCCTGGTGATCCAGTACAACAAACGGGACCTCCCGAACGCCGCGCCCCTCGACGAGATGCGACGTCTGCTCAATACCCGGCAGCAGCCGGACTTCGAAGCTGCGGCAAGCGTGGGCCGGGGAGTCTTCGAAACGCTCAAGGCCAAGGCGCGAGAGGTTCTAAAAGATCTCAAGCAGTTGAGCCGCTAGC
>JACZXC010000218.1 GCA_022571825.1 Myxococcales bacterium
TCCGCGGGCACCTCCGGCGCCGGTGCCGCCGCCAACGCCGGGTCGACCCGGCGCAGTGCGGCGACGCGACCCGTGCAATCCGGACACGACTCCAGATGCCCGCGCACCGCGACTTCGCGCTCCTCCACGAGCTCGCCGTCGAGCAGCGCCGAGAGATCCTCTGCAACCGTCGCGCAGGCCGCCTTACTCTCCGACACGTTCTATTCTCCTTCTCGCAGCTTCGCCGCCACGGTCGAGCGCGCGCGGTGCACCAGGGCCTTCACCGCCTTCTCGCTCACCTCCAGGGCCACCGCGACTTCGGCGTAGGCCAACCCCTCCACAGCAACGAGCCAGAGGGCCGCTCGCTGTCGCTCGGGAAGTCCTTCGAGTTCGCGCACCGCCGCGTCGCTGCGACGCCGCGCATGGACGACCTCGTCAACGGGCGAGCCCTCCGCCGCCTGCGGGAACCCGTCGTCCTCGTCCAGGCTATAATGGAGATCGCGGTGCTGCGGGCGCCGCAGCTCGTTGAGCGCCAGGTTCGTCGCGATCCGGTAGATCCAGGTCGAGAAGCGCGCCTCGGGCCTGTAGCGATCGCGTGCGCGGTGAACACGTAGGAAGACCTCCTGAACCAACTCCTCAGCGATTGCGTGATCGCACACCATCCGACCCAGATAGCGGAGCAGGCGAGACGCCCAGCGCTGAAATAGGCCCTCGAACGCCGAAGGGTCGCCGGCGCGGAAGGCGAGCATGAGCCGAACGTCCGGGTCGACCTCGCGCAGATTCACCTCCGCAGGAGGGTCAAACCCGCTCGGCCGGCCCGGGTTGCGCGGATTCCCCGCGGGGCGCATGGCGCCCTAGCCCGGTTCCGACATTGGAAAAGGGGCGAGCCGAAGCCTCCCTCGCCGCACCCGGGGCCTTCCCCCCGGTACGCAATGACCCATCGGGGCTAGACGGGGGGCGAAGCCGGCAGCTTTTCGAGGAATCGGATCACCTCCGCGTTGAAGGCATCCGGTTCTTCGATGTTGACCACGTGCCCGGCCCTCGGAATCGTGACCCGCTCCGCCTCCGGTAAGCGCGCCGCCAGAACCTCGGCTGCCCGCAGGTAGGCTTCGTCCTTCTCGCCCACCACCACGAGGGACGGGGCTCGAATCGAGGGTAGGTCATCGATCACCGGGCACGCCGGTGCCGCCACCCGCCGTGCGAAGCGAGCCAGCCCAGCGGGGTTCTGGGCGGCGATGGCCCGGGCGGCCGCCCGGGCCGCCGGGAGCTCGGGCCGGAGCCCCACCGCCGTGAGGGATGCCCGACTGGCGACAAAGGCGCTCATCCCCTTGGTTTCGATGAACCTGGCCGTGCGCTCGACTGAAGCCTCCCATCGGGCCTGGGCTTCCGGTTTCTTGAAGCCCGGGCCGCTGTCGATGAGCACCAGGGCTCGTACCCGCTCGGGATTCTCGAGGCAGAAATGCAACGAGGCGAGTCCGCCAAAAGAGAGGCCGCCCAGTACCGCGGGCACGGCGGGCTCGCCAGCGGCGGCCCAGTCCAGGACCCGCCCGAGATCGTCGACGACCTGGGACATGCTGTAGGCATCCGGATCGTTGGGCGACTCGGAGGATCCGTGGCCCCGATAGTCCCAGAGAATCACGCGGACCCCGGCCTGGGTGAACGCCTCGACCTGGGGGCGCCAATTCTCGTGGGTCGTGTTCAGTGCGCAGGACAGCAGGAGCGGGAGTCCGGGTCCCCGATCGGACTCGCGGAGCGGGGGCTCGTGGATCTCGGCATAGAGCTTCGCGCCATCGCTGGCGATCACGAAGGCCATCGTCGCGGTCAAGCTTCCAGCAGCTCGCGCAGGGCGGCGGTCATCTGATCCAGCTGTTCCCGCATGGGCCCGCGGATCGTGAACTCGGGTATCAGGGACTGGGTGCGACCGCGCAGTTCGACATGGATTCGCGTCTTCTCACCCCGCGCCTCGAGGGAGATCGAGCCCCTGAGCTCCCGCCAGACGCGCCCGTCGCAGATCTTCTCGAATCGCACCTCACCCTCGGGAAGGAACTGGAATCGAAAAGTGGCGGTTCCATCGCGTCCCAGCGCCCGATAGTGGGTCCGCAGGGTGCGGCGGTTGCCTTTGCGTTCGATGATCTCGGTCTTCGCATCGGGAAAGAGGGCGGGCAGCGTCTCGTCGCGCGCGACGATCTTGGCGGTGCTCGTCCGGGGCCGCTTCACATCAAAGGTCGTCTGGAGATGCACGGGGCACCCTCCCGGTCGGGCCCGGCTTGCGCAGAACCGGGCCTACCGGATCTCCGTGAAGAAGGGAGGGATCAGAGCCGGTGCTCCCTCTGGAACCGTCGCCAGCCACGCTTGGAGATTGCGGATCACCCGGGGCAGTGGCAGCTGCGGCGCAGCCGACGCCGCGATCCCCCGCAGGACTTCGTCGATCTGCTCGGCCAGGGATCTGGCCTTGGGGTAGGGGATCAAGGACACGTCACTGTCCGCCGGTAGGTTCAGGGCGGCCTTCGCTCGAAGAACCGCGGTCCGGAGTCCGCCGATTTCGTCGATGAGACCCGATTCCAGGGCCTGTTCGCCGGTCCAGACCCGACCCTGCCCCAGCTGGTCCACCCGGCTGGGTTCGAGCTTGCGACCGGCGGCAACGCGTTGAAGGAAGAGTTCGTACACGGACTCGATCTCGGCCCGAAGCCGCGCTCGGGTGCCCGGGCTGAGGGGTTCGGAGACGATCATCAAATCGGCGTGGGCACCCCGGGTCAGGGACGCCGTCCCGATACCCAATTTTTCGAGCAGACCGCCGACGGCCGGGCGCAGGGCGAACACACCGATCGAGCCCGTGAAGCTCCCCGCCGGGGCCACGATGGCATCGGCACCGGCCATGACGTAGTAGCCGCCCGAGGCCGCCACGTCGGAAACGGATGCGATCAGCGGCTTTCGACTCTCGCGCGCCAGCTGGGTGGCTCGCCATACGATGTCAGAGGCCAGCGGCGACCCGCCGGGACTGTCGATGCGGAAAATGATCGCGGAGACCCGATCGTCCTGGGCCGCGTCCTTCAGGGCCTGGGAGACGGTGTCCGACGCGAGCACCGGCTGACCCGAACGCGTCGTAGAGCCCTTTCCGGTCAACACCATTCCGGTTCCGTACACCAGCGCAAACTGGGCGACGGGGTCGAATCCCAGACTCGCGGGATCCACGTCGGCGTACTCGTCGCCAAACACCACCGGCCCGCCCCCGAGCTCTTCGATGACCTCGTCGTAGTGGGAGATCCCGTCGATCAGCCCCAAGGAGAGCATCTCCTCCGGAGTCGCAGGTGCGCGATCGATCGCCCGGCGCACGAAGTCCGGCGAGAGCCCACGACTTCCAGCGATCCCATCGACGAACTGGCGGTTGATCGAGTCGAGCAGGGAATTGGCCATCTCGCGATGGGCCGGGGACATTTCGCGCCCCGAGAACATGTCCGCCGCCGTCTTGTAGCGGCCGATCCGTTCGACCTCGAGCTCGACGCCGAGCTTCTCGAACAGTCCTCCCAGGAACAGATACTCCGCCGAGAGACCCGCCAGCGCTGCGCGACTGGCCGGCGCCCAGTGAACGACCTCTGCGCTCGTGGCCACGTAGTACTCGATGTTCGCCTCGAGCCCCTCGACCTCGAGGTATGCGAGGGTCCGTCGACCCGCCGCGCGCAGGTCCTGGATCGCCGATCGGATCTCCTGGGCCTTGCCCCACCCGACGTCCAACTGGCGAATCCGCAGCACCACGCCGGCCAGGCGATCATCGCGCTCGGCCTTGCGCAACTCCGACAGCAGGCCCACGAAAGGACGCCGCGAGTCCCCCAAGAGGCGCGACAGCAGCGATGGCTCCACCGCCTCGACGTAGCGGCCGCCGATGTCGAACACCAGCACGGTGCCCGGCAACACCGACGGGCCCGACGGCGGAATCAGGAACCAGACGACCAAGACCGCCAGGGCCAGAACCACGAAGACGGTTCGAAATCTTCTCATCGTTGCCTCCGCGGTCCCGACCGGCCGTCTCCAGGCCCCGAAGGCGAGGGTAGCGCGGGTAACGGCGGATTGGCGGTAGGAACCTGCCGAACCGGCGTCGGCTATCCTCGGGCGTCGTGGCCAGGGAGGTTTATCTAGCCGCCGTCGGCCTCACCAAGGTCGATCTCACCGGGCGAAGCTTCGCCACCATCTTCGATCTCTTTACCGAGGCCTACCAACGAGCCCTGGAAGACTCCTCGGTGCGCAGCTTCGACGCGATCCAGCTGGGCATCATGGACAGCGAGGAGTTCGAGAATCGAGCGAATATCGCCACCAAGGTCGCCTACCGGCTCGGGCTCACCGGTATCCCCGCGGTGCGAACCGAGACGGCCTCCTCTACCGGCGCCGCGGCCCTGCACGAGGCCTATTACAAGATTGCGTGCGGCGAGTTCGACAATGTGCTCGTTCTCGGGGGCGAGCGCATGAAGACGGTGACGACGGAGGTCGCCACGACGATCATGTCGAAGACCGTCGACCCGGAGGAGCGTCGTTTCGGGTTCACGATGCCAGCGCTGATCGCGTTGATCACCCAGGCGTGGTTTCGCGAGCGCAAGCTCAAGGGCAAGGCCGTCTCCGACGTACTCGCCCGACTCATGTTCCGCGCCCATGCCCTGGGAAGTCAGAACCCTCTCGCCGCCTTCTTCAACCGACCCGAGCCCCTCGAGGCCTACTTTGATACCGCACGGAATCTTCCGGTGGCAACACCGCTGATGCGGAAGGACTGCTCACCCATCTGCGACGGAGCCGCTGCCGTGATCCTGACTTCCCGGCCGCAGGCGGTACAGGTGGCGGGCCTGGGTTCGGCCACCGACACGTCCTCCATTCTCGACCGCCAGACGCTCACCAGCCTCGAGGCCACCTCCCGCGCCGCGAAGGTCGCCTATTGGCGGGCCGGCATCGCCAATCCCCGCCAGCTCGGCGGTCTGGTCGTGGAAGTGCACGACGCCTTCAACAGCCTGCTGCCGATCGGACTCGTCGACCTCGGTCTGGCGGACCCCGACACCGTCATTCAAGAACTGGTGGGCGACCCTCGCTGCGATCCCACGAGCCCCTACGAACATCCGGTGACTGGCCCCCGGGGTCGGGTTCCCACCAACATGTCGGGTGGGCTCAAGGCTCGCGGGCATCCGGTGGGCGGGACCGGTTTGTTCCAGATCGCAGAGAATTATCTTCAGATCACCGAGCGCTTTCCCAACACCCGCGCCCAGGTACCGGGTGCAGCGATCGGCATCGCGCACTCGATCGGCGGGCCGGGCAACAACAACTATGTCACGATCATCGAATCGACGAGCAGTCGCCGACAGCGGGAGAATCCGCCGCCGGTGCACCGGTCGGCCGAGTCACCGCGGCGGCTCCCGAAGCGAGCGACTTTGGAGAAGATGCACGGTGCCAAGGCCATCGTCGACGCGGTGACAACGATCCACGTCACCTCGGGCGGTACGCCACCGATACACGTGGCGCTGCTCAGCATCGATGGCCGCCGGGTGTTCGCCAAGATGGACCATGCTTCCCACGACGCGGAAGAGCCCGAGGAGGTGCTGGCCGGTCAGACGGTGAAGCTGCTGGTCAAGAACGACGGAGACCAGTACTTCCACATTCACGATTCGGTCCCAGTCCAACAGCTCTACCAGGAGTTACAGTCGTTCGACTTCGGTTTGGCTTTCTACGCTTGACCGTGGG
>JACZXC010000219.1 GCA_022571825.1 Myxococcales bacterium
CAGCTGGCGCTGTTGGATCCGCGAACCGGGAAGATCCAACCGATTCCCGACGCCCTGCGCGGGGCGATCCCTCTGGCGTGGTCGTCGGATCATTCGCGTCTGCTCTTTACACAGCGTTCCGGCGGGCTCCTGCAGATTTTCGAGCTCGACCGCAGACGTCGCCACGTCCGTCAAATCACAACCGGGCCCGAAGCCCATCCCCGGGCCTGCTATGGACCCGATGGCCGGTTCGTCTTGATGGTGGTCGAGAATTCTGATTTGGGACTGCGCACGAGGATCGTCGTGACGGATAGGGGCGGCACGGGCTCGTCTCCCCTCTCGATCAACCCGGTTGCCCACAGTCCGGCCTGCGCCCCGGATGGAAGTGCCGTCGCCTGGGTCGAGCCGCGGCGTCACAACGTCGAACACATCATCGTGCGCTCTCCCGTCCTCACCGGCGCCAATCGGACGCTGGCGCCGGGGCGCGAACCGACTTTTACCCCCGACGGCCGATGGATCGCGTACAGCGCGCTCAGGCAGAAGGAGTGGAGGCTCTGGCGCGTCCGCCCGGACGGCACCGCCCGTGCTCCGATCGGTCAGGGCATGTACACGGAGCAGCGCCCCACGATCTCTCCGGACGGGCGGCTGGTGGCCTATGTGGCCGAGCTCGCGCATCGTCAGCAGCTGTACCTGCGACGCTTCGATGGATCGGGCGATCGTATTCTGTTCGCCAACGGAGATGGCGCGTTTCCCGTGTGGTAACGGATCGGGCTGAGCGAGGAGAAGGACGTGGGGATTCACAGCGAAGGCGAGGGCGGGGATCTGGTCCCGGTGCACGGCGGGTTGGCCGAGCCGGTGCATCGGGTGGTCCCGCTGAATCGGCGTCGGGAGTTTCTGGCGGAGGCGGAGACGCTGCCCTCCTTGCGTGTGACCCGGGCCGACTTGTCGACGGTCTATCGGTTGTCCGATGGCGGGCTCTCTCCCCTGGAGGGGCCGATGGTCGCTGCGACCTGGCACCGGGTTCTGGAGGAGAAGCGGATCGAAACCGGTGGCGTGGCCTATGCCTGGACCATTCCCCTGTCGCTGCCGGTGAGCGACGAGGAGGCCGCGCGGCTGACAACCGGTGACGCAGTCGCCGTACGGGAAGAAGACGGATCCGTCGTCGCCATCATCGAGGATGTCGAATTTTTCGAGTGGGACAAGCCGAAGTACATCCGGGCGGTGTACGGAACCGAGCGCTTCGACCACCCCGGCGGTCGCGCTGTGGGGAGCGATCCGCGGACGAAGCTCCTGGGGGGCGTGATCCGGGCCCTGCCGCAGCCGTTGCATCCCGAGTACGGCGAGTACGTTCTGTCGCCACGGAGGACCCGCATGCTCATCCGTGAGCGGCAATGGGAACGCGCCCTGGCGTTCCAGACGCGAAACCCGTTGCACCGCGCACACGAGTACGCACTGGTGGCCGGAGCCGAGCGCCTGACGCGAGAAGGGCACTTCACGGGAGTGGTCCTGAATCCTCTGGTCGGTGAGCTCAAGGGAGACGACGTGCCTGCCGCCATCCGCATGCGCTGTTACAAGGTCCTGCACGAACAGTCCCTGCTGGGCCAGGGGGACAAGGACGAAGCACTCTGGGAATCCGTCGGCTACGACATCTCCGAGGTGTTCGAGCTGATCGGTCTCGATATCAAGATGTTCTACGCGGGCCCGAGCGAGGCGGTCATGCACGCCATCTACCGCCAGAACTACGGCTTCAGCGATCTGGTCATTGGCCGCAAGCACGCCGATGCGCCCTACGAAGACGGCACGCCGATCTGGGGGGACTTCGACGCCCAGGAGATCTTCTCCCATCTACACGGGGAGCTGGCCCTGCAGCCCTGCAAGATCGGATTCGCCGCCTACTACGATTCGCTGGGTCGCGTGGATCTGACCGAGAACCACCCAGGCGAAGAGCCGGTCACGGTGAGTGGATCGACGGTGCGCGAACAGCTCCGGACGGGGAAGCGCCCTGACTTGCGCATCATGCGCCCGGAGACCGCCGACATCTTGATCGAAAGCTATCGGCAAGCTGGCGCTGAGACGGGTTGATGCGAATCGGAGTTCCGCGCGAGCGAAAGGACGAGGAGTATCGGGTCGGTATTGTGCCCGACGGTGTCCGCCAGCTTCGTCTGGGCGGGCACGAGATCGATGTGGAGCGAGGCGCCGGAGAAGGCAGCGGATTGTCCGATGCCGAGTACGAACGGGCCGGCGCCCGGCTGGTCGACGTGAAGGAAGTCTGGGCCGCCGAGCTGGTCGTCAAGGTCAAGGATCCCCTCGCGGAAGAGATCCGCCGGCTCCACTCGGGTCAGATCCTCTTCACCTATCTTCACCTGGCCGCCGCACCGGAGCTGACCGCCGGACTGTGCGACGCCGACGTCGTCGCGATCGCCTACGAGACGATCCAGAACCCCGATGGATCGCTTCCCGTCTTGGCGCCCATGAGCGAGGTGGCGGGACGCCTGGCGGTCCAGATCGGGGTGACGCTGCTGCAGCGGGATCGCGGCGGCAAGGGATTGCTTCTGGGGGGTGTTCCCGGTGTGCTGCGCGGCCGCGTGACGATCCTGGGTGCGGGCACCGTGGGGATCAATGCCGTACGCGTCGCCCACGCCCTCGGCGCCGAGGTCTACGTGCTCGACGTGGATCTGAATCGGCTCGGGTATCTCTACGACATCTTCGGAGGCAAGCTCAACAGCTTGTATTCGAACGCCGTCAACATCGAGCGCGCGGTGCGCGACAGCGATTTGGTGATCGGCGCGGTCTATCTGCCCGGGCTCCGCGCGCCGACCCTGGTGACGGAGTCCATGATCCAGCTGATGGAACCCGGATCCGTCGTCTGCGACGTATCCGTGGATCAGGGAGGCTGCATCGAGACGATTCACCCCACCACCCACTCGAATCCGACCTACCGAGTGCACGACGTGATCCACTACGGGGTACCGAACATGCCGGGAATTGTGCCCCGAACGTCGACTTTCGCCCTGACGAATGCGACGCTTCCCTACGTCGAGCGGATCGCCGAATCGGGAGTCGAGGCCGCCGTCCGCTCGGACTCGGCCCTGGCGCTGGGGGCGAATATCTGGCGCGGCGAGATCGTGTGCGAGGGGGTATCGGCGTCGCTGAATCTTCCGTACCGGCGACTTCGGGATCTGCTCTAGCTAGGGAGGCCGAGATCTTCTACTTCCGCGGCCTTCGGCCTTGGAGGCCTCCGCGCAGCGAGTCGAAGGCGAGCGAAGTGCCGGAGCCCGAGCGCGAGCGATCAGCGAGTGTGAGGCCCGGCCGGGCAGGACACGAGACCTCAGACCATTCGAATCCGGGGACGCTGGGCCCGCTCGAGCAGCGCCTCGCGATTTTCCCCCTCTTCGGGGAACACGGCGTAGCCAAAGCTCAAGGCCACGCGAACCCCTTGGTTCAGGGAATCGTCCTTGGAGACGTCATCGGCGACGGCCCGGGCCAGAGCGAAGACCCGCTCACCGGCGGCCTGTCCCGGGTCGGGAAGCAACACGCCGAATTCGTTGTGGGCGGTCCGGGCCAAGACGTCGAAGTCGCGCAGATGGGCGCGCAGCCCATCCACCGTTCGCTGCACGACCTTTCGGGCGCGTGCCGCGTTCGTGTGCTCTTCAATCTCGGCGAGGTTGTCGATCCGGCACATTGCGACGGCGATGGGGCTGGGGGGACTTCCGGCGCGGATGATCTCCTCGTGGATGCGCTTGTGCAGGTAACACGCGTTCGGCAGCCCGGTCTCCTCGTCGACATTGCGGAACTGCCTCGCGTGGGCGTAGAACAGGGCATTGATCACCGACCGTTCGAGATAGGATACGAATCGCTGGAATTGCATCAGATCATCATCGACGAAGCTGCTGGTGTAGAAGCGATCGGCGGGGACCTTGTCGTAGATCGAGAGCGTCCCGATCACGCGCCCCTCGCGCTTGAGTGGAGACGCGATCACGGATCGAGCGTCGCTGGCGAAGTCGCGAAGTCGCGGATCCTCGGCGATCTCGCGCACCAGGAGTGTGTCACGGCGTTTGATGACGTCCACGGAAACGGTTTGGTCCAGGCGAAACAACTTTTCCTGCTGGCGACCATCGGCGGACCCGAAGTAGGAGCGGATGACGTAACGCCCGGATGTAGCGTCCTGCAGCCGCAGGATCGCGTGGTCCGCTTCGAGAACCATCGCCGCACCCGAGGTTCCCAGGCGAAGGACTTCCGCCGGATCCGTCGTGGAAATCATGCGGATCCCCGCTTCGTTGATCGCGCTCGCCCGGGTAGCGCGGGCGATGATGCGGGCTTCGCGCCTGGCGACGACGATGCCCTCGGCAGCGGCCGCGGCGATAACCTCATGCAAGCGTGCGATTTGACCCAGGCGTTCCTCCGCCGAGGAATGGTTGAGGTGCACCGAATAGACCCGAAGCGGGCCCGAGGGCACCTCGATCACGGCCTCCAGCGCGGCGCGCTGTAAGCTGAGCGTCTCTTCGAGCGCTATCTTGGGCAACATGTGGTTGCGCGACGACAGAATGGGCGCGCGCGACAGTAGCATGTTGCCGAACTGGCGGCGGCGGCGGACCAGGCGTCCTTGCTCATCCCGCTGGCTCCCATCGAGGTCCAGCCCCGGGCCGTAGACCCAGTGATGATCGGGAAACAGCGCGGCCAGTTCGGCCGTTTGGTCGCTCCGATGCGAGCGCGTCCAGAAGCGTTCGACCTCCTGCAGCGCGATCACGTCGGCCGCGCCGATCTCGCCGGCGATGCGGGAAAGATCGATCCGCCCATCCTTGCCCGTGCCCCACTGGATGTTGTAGCTGACGAAGATCATCGATTGATTGCCCGCCTCGGCGCCCGCGGCGCCACGTTAGCCCGCGAGCCAAGCAACCGCCAGGAGGCCCGCGATCAGCGCCCCGGCCACGAGGTAGAGCCGCAGGGCGGCGTTCAGGTCGGCGGACCCGAGGTCCGCGCGGCCGTCGCCCATCCAGTGGTCCGGCACCAAGCCGTCCGGGTAGTGGCGCGGACCGGCCAACGCGAAGCCGAGCGCGCCGGCCATCGCCGCCTCCTGCCAGCCGGCGTTCGGCGAGCGGTGTTTGGGCGCGTCGCGCCACATGGTCCTGAAGGCGCGTGCAGCGCTCGCTTGCGGGAGCACCGACGCCGCCGTAACGAGCAGCAGGCCGGCGAGCCGCGCCGGAACCCAGTTGAGCGCGTCGTCGAGCCGCGCCGCCGCCTTGCCGAAGTGTTCGAAGCGTGGGTTGCGCTGGCCGATCATGGAATCGAGCGTGTTGACCGCCTTGTAGGCGCACAAGCCCGGAAGCCCGAAGACCGCGAACCAGAACAGCGGCGCCACCACCCCGTCGGAGAAGTTCTCGGCGAGGGACTCGGCGGCGGCGCGCGCGACCCCGGGAGCGTCGAGGCGCGCCGGGTCGCGGCCGACGATGTGAGCGACCGCCGCGCGCGCGTCATCGAGGCCGAGATCGAGCGCCTCGGCCACGGCACGGACGTGGTCGTGGAGCCCACGGAACGCGATCAGCGTACTGGCCAGCACCGCCTCCAGAACCCAGCCACCGAGGAAACCGTTGCAAAGCCGCTCCACGGCCCAGCCCAGGCCGCCGGCAAGGGCGACGACCGCCAGCACGAACAGCAAGCCCCGCAGGAACCGCGCGCGCGCGCCCAGGCCGGGGCGGTTCCATCGGACCTCCGCC
>JACZXC010000220.1 GCA_022571825.1 Myxococcales bacterium
CCCCGACGCGGGCAAGCCCTTCGCTCCGGTTCCCTTCGTGTGGTCCGACCAGTACGACCTGAAGATTCAGTCCGCGGGCATCATGAAACCCGATGACGAGATTCACATCGCCCATGGTTCCCTGAAAGCGCGCCGCTTCGTCGCTCTGTTCGGACGCAAGGGACGCCTCACCGGTGCCCTCGCCTTCGACCGGGGGCGTCTGCTCATGGGCTACCGACGAAAGATTCGCGACGGCATCTCCTGGGACGAGGCCCTCAATTCCGCGGACTCGGCGAGCTGCGCGGACTAGCCCCCGATGCGGCATTGTGAACGGCGGGGAAGGCCCCAAGAGCTTCCCGCGCGTATTCAGTCGATTCCCGGCAGGAGATTTCCAGCGGCGTCGCGCCGACTCGCTTCGAGGCCAGCGCCGAATTCTCGGTAGACCGCGTCCATTACGGCCAGGTTGTTCACGAGCATCACGGTGCACAGGACGGCAATCGCGGCGACGAAAGCCTTCCGCTGGCGTCCCCAACCGTTCCAGGCCGCAGCCGTGACCCAGGCGACGAGCACGCCGTGCCAGTTCGGCGAGTAGAGGACGTACTCGCGACCATAGAGAAGGTGCAGCCCGAACTGACTGGCGACACCCAGGCCCGGAGCCCAGAAGTGGATATCTACCCGCGAACGGATGGCGCCGACCACGAGCATCCCGAGTATCAGCAGGGCGGCGAGGGCGCGGGGCGCGGGGGTCCAGTGCTCCCAGTCGGAGTTCTCGATGGAGAGCGACCAATAGTCGTGGCCGAAATCGCGCATCAGAAAGTCCGAATAGGCGGGGCGCGGAGCCAGAAAGGAATACAGGACGAAGTGTCGAACCAGGAGCCCCGTGTGACGAAGGGGAGCGTCGCGCAGCTCGGCCACGCGGAAGTAGCTGCGCGCCGACTCGAACGGGGCCGCCGCCGCAAAAGGTTCGGTTCCCGGGTACCAGCGCGACTGGAGCCTCGTGCCCACCCAGGCGAACGACACGGCGAGGGAGAGGGCCAGGGCCAGCCAGATCGCAACGGCTCGGGTGTCGACCGCCCCGCCCGCCGACCGCCACAACAGCCAACATCGCACCGCGAGTGCGATCGCCCAGTAGACGATCTGGGTGATCGTAATGGCGAAGCAGAAGACTCCGATCAGTCCCCACGCAACCGCCTCACGCCAGCCGAGCCGTCGACCGATGCGCGCCTCCAGGAAAACCAGCGGCGCGACCGAGCCCAGACAGGAGACCGCCGCGCTCTCGGGGATGCTCGCGGCCAGAATCGACGAGAACGACACGCCGCACACCGCCGCCGCGGAGATACCGGCGATCCACGAGCGCCGCGACAGCGTAAACGCCAGCCACCCGACCCCGAGGGCGTTGAGGGTCACGAGGCCCGCGATCAGAATTTTCGCCGACGCCAAACGGTCTCGGCCGCCGAAAAACCGCGTGTTGATGAACTGACCCAGGGGCGCCGCGAAGAGCTTTTGCAACGGATGCACCGACGATCGGTAGGCGGGCAACCGGGTGGTGAGGTCCGCCACCACCCGCGCCACGTCCATGTCGTAGATTCCGCTGCTGTGGCGCATTAGGTCGACGACTCGGGGCACCGACGAGGCCCGGCCGTACACGGAGAGCAAGAAAAGGGCGCCGACGACGAGAATCGCCGCCCGCAGCGCGCGCGATTTCGCGGCGCTCATGGCGATGATTCAATCACGGCGAGAAGATTCACTCACGGTGGCAGGACGGTATAATGGCCCCAGCGGGGACGCTATCCTCGAACCGGCATGTGAGAATTCCGCCCGAGGGTTCCCATGGACCGAATTGACGCCATCGCCATCGTCGGAGCCATCGCGCTGGTGGCATCCGCGATGCCCGCGTCCGCGGGGGAGCGTTCCGTCCGGGTCACTTCCCTGCAGCAGCGCTGGCATTACCTCGACGTGAGTCTCAGCCCGGGCTCCCTTCGATTCTTCTTCCCCGATAACGATGTCTGCCGCAAGATCCTTCGCCGGGATGCGGAGGTCATCTACGTCAAGCGGGGACCGCTCGGAGAGGTGCAGAACGAAGCCGGCGAGCGCTGCGAACCGGTTGGGATCGCGTCGCTGCGAGCGTGGCGCGACCGGAGCTTCCGACCGCGAACCCAGACCCCGGTTCCCCGCTCCCACGCGACCTTCGAGGTCGTACACCGGGATGGCGAGCTCGCCTATGCCCGCGGGCGGTTCATTCTGGCGTCACGGGTCGGTTGGACGAACGTCGACGACACCATCGCCATCCTTCCTGACACCCAAGGCTGTCAGAAGACGATCGAGAGCGGCATCGGTTCGATCGAGTTCCGCTACAGCGGCAAGGTTCCCTACCGCTTGGTCGCGGGGGGCGAGGACTGCCCGATCGTGGGCTTCGTGCGTCCGGCGACAGCCGAGAACTGAGGGCGCCGAGGCGTCAGGCTTCCACCACGTCGAAGCAGAGCGCCATGCGATAGGTGCGGATCCCGACGTTCTCGGGCAACGCCGCAGCCGCGTACAGAAGGGTTTCGGGGACGGACTCGACCAGGATCAGTCCGCGCACCGTTTGCTCGCCGGCGTCGAGGCGCTTCTGGACCCAGCCCATTCGCTGGAGTACCGACGCGGCCAGTTCTGCTTCCTTGCCGGACTCCGCCACCAGGATCACGACCAGAGCTTCCTTGGCGTCGCGGGCCAGGAGATCGATTTTTCCGACCGGCGTGGGATAGCCCACCCCCACCAACTTTCCCGCTTTGTCCGTATAGATTTCCAGTCCCGGCTCGATCCGTTCCGGATCTTCGGCGATGAGTGCGCGAATCTGGGCCGCCGACGGAGGCGCCGAACCAGCGGCCTCGGTCTCCTGGACGGGAGCCCGAGCGATGGGGACGCTGAGCTCGATCTCCGGCTCCTCCATCTGCGCCTCCGAGTCCGGCGACACATCCCCGGAATCCGTCGCGTCCGGCGACAGATCCCCGGAGCCCGTCGCGTCCGGCGACAGATCCCCGGAGCCCGTCGAGTCCAGCGAGGACGAGGACATCAGCTTCGACTTCGCCTTGGCACCGCCCGCCGCCTTGCCGCCCCTGCGCGCCCGTCGCCGCCCGCAGTTGGGGCACGACCGATCCTGTTCCTGAAGCTTCGTGCTGCAGTTCGGGCAGGCTATCGAAGACACGCCATGGCTCCCCCGGGCCCAGCGGGCTCTGTCGGTGTATCGGCTCGCCGCCTCTCTCCCCGGAGCGATTCCTGGAGGGACGCACTGGGCCTGCCCCACCGTGAATTCGACAAATACTGAAACTCCTCGAAGCGCCGGGGGAACCCCGCGGCCCACCCGTTGACCCCGATGCGGCATTGCGGGCGGCGGGGAAGACCCCCGGGGCCCTTTTCCAATCTCGGATCGGGGCTAGCTTCCCGTCATGGCAACCATCGGCGACGTGGGCGACCCCGCCCCGGATTTCAGCCTTCCCTCGACCGAGGGGACGATTTCGCTCTCGGAGCGCCTGAAGCAACGGGCGGTCCTCTTGGTGTTCTACCCGGGCGATGACACCCCCGTCTGTACCAAGCAGCTCTGCGACTACCGCGATCACCTCGGCGAATTTTCCGATCTGGGTGTCGACGTCCTGGCGATCAATCCACAGAGCCTGAAATCCCACGAGCGTTTTGCCAAGAAGCACAGCCTCCCGTTCCCGTTGCTATCGGATCCGGACAAGTCGGTGTGTCGTGACTACGACGCCGTGGGATTCCTGGGCATGACCCGGCGCGCCCTGGTTCTGATCGGCAGGGATGGGAAGATCCGCTGGCGACGGACCGATTTTCCCGTGTTTCGACGGACGGCGGAACAGCTGCGCCAGGTGATTGCGAATCTCGAACTCTAGCTCGACGGGTGTCGGCGACCGGCGGCAGGCGAATTAGCGGCCGAGAACCAGCGCGCGCATCCAGCGCCCGGCCGTTCCGAATCCCGGACGAAGTCGGAGTTGGCGCCCACGCACCCGCCGCAGCGATCGCCCGCGGGTCCGGCCGGCCAGCCCGTCGAGGAGCCCCAACGCCTGGCGAACGCCTCCCGACCGCGAGAGCAGACCCGCCAGATCGAGGGTCCCCTCGAGGTGATAGGGCTCGACCTCCTGGACCAGCAGGAGCAGGCGGATCGCCTGGGAGCGATACTTGCGAGAGCGGAACCGGCGTCGTCCCTCCAGTAGCGTCTGCACCGCATCGGCTTGCAGTTGGCGCTTCACCTGAAACTCGGCCAGCTCCGCCCACAGCTCGACGTGCAGCGGCATGTAGCTCAGCGCTTCGCGATAGAGACCCCCGACCTGCTCCGAAAAGCCGTCGCGCATGAGGGCGGAAAGGACCACCGAGTAGCTCGCCTTGGCCTCGGACTCCTGCTTCGTCTGAGCCAGGAGCGGGGCCAGCTTCCGGTGTAGCTCTGTGCTCTTGGGTTCGTGTTCGAGCACCTGCCGGTACAGGGTGATGGCCTTCTTGTACTTCCGCTTCTCCCGGGCCTGTGCCGCCCGGGTCATGATTCGGCGGCGGTCGTAGTGGGTCTTTCCGAGGAGCGGACTCATCGAGGCCTCTTTGGGAGACAGCGCACCATGGATAGGGCGCCACGCGCATCCTATCGGCTGCGCGGACCCGGATCCGAAGATTCAATCGCGCGGGTCGGAGCTTTAAAATCCGGTCCGAGGGCCACCGGTGTCGCGGCTCCTACGGGGTGTCGACCTCGCCCAGGAACTTCACGAGCCCCGCGTGGAACATCTTCGGCTGATCGAGATACGCGGGGTGCCTCGCACCGGGAAGGATGAGGATGCGCGCATCCCGGAAGCAAGCGGCCAGAACCTGGGCCTGGGACGGCGGGAACAAGCGATCCTGCTCACCCCAGACCACCAGGATTTTGACGGGACTGTCCTTGATTCGTTTCGCGTATTCGGGCGCTCGCACCGGCGCGATCGGCACGTATCCGGAGACGAGATCCGGGCGTTCCAGAATCAGTGGAAAACTGAAGCTGCCACTCATCGATGGAGAAACGACCACGGGCTTACCGATGTCGAGCATCGGGAGAAAGTCGATCAGGAACTCGGCGGGCTTCACGCGCACGCCCTTCACGCCCTTTGACTTGCCGTATCCGGGAAGGTCGATCGCGACGGCGCGATAACCGGCCGCTGCGAGCACGTCCAGGGTCCCCAGTTCCTGCCACGTCGCCGAGTCGAAGGCGGCACCGTGCAGCAGCAGGACGGAGCGCGAACCCGTCGGCCCCGCGCTCCGCACGTGAATCTTCTGACCTCGGTAATTCATGTCAGCTTCGCGGACTTCGACCGCGGTTGCCGGTGCATGAGCCCAACTGATGACGAACACGGCAAGACACGCTCGTCCTCGCGCAAGAACCTCGCAACTCGCCTTCACGGCTGACACCCCGAGTGCGGTGAACCCCACTCACTAACCGAATGCCGGTTCCGATGCGGTCGGTCCACACGAACGCAGCGTTTCCGGTCTCGACGACCACCGTGTGGAGGCACGCCTCGTGAGACGAAGGCTGCTCCATGCGGATCCACGATCTCCGAAATGCCAATCGCTTTGCAGCCTATCACGTCGTCGGTCTCGTCCTGGCACTGGCCATGTTCTTCCTCACCGAGGCCGG
>JACZXC010000221.1 GCA_022571825.1 Myxococcales bacterium
GGAAACAGGGTGTTGAGGAATCATCCCGTCGACCGCGGCTCCCGTCAAGGCGACGGAAACGGGTGGCTCGAAACGGGGTCTCAGATTCCAAAGACCTCGATTACCCGTTAACGCGCGTTCACGACCCAACCCACCGGGACCCGTCGTGGGCCCCAGTCCGTCGCCCCGGGGACGACGGTTGAGCACCCGGTTGACGCTACTCTCGGGCCCCGGATACTCTTTGTCGGATTCCCTCCCAGGGGGTGAGGGGCGTGGTTCTCTCGAAGCATGCCACTGGTGAGAATGCAGTTGGCTAGGACGGCAGCCCAGCGCCGCCGACGTGCACGCCTGCGCCAGTCGCTTTCCGGGCGCGTTGTCGAGGAGTGCTTCGGGGTGGCGCTGCTGGGGGTGGCTCTGCTCGCGGGGATCGCCCTGGTCACCCATTCGGCTGCGGATCCCGTACTCGAGCGATCCCTGGTTGCGAACCGTGCCGGGGTCGTGGGCGCGACCCTCGCCGCCCTGCTCTTCCGGGGGCTCGGCATCGCGGCGGCGGTGTTGGTGGGGGTGTTGGCGGTGCTCGGCTTGCGCCTGGTGATCGGGCGCGGCCTTCCACCCGCCACCTCCCGCTTTTGGCTCGGCGCACTCTTGCTCTTGGTGTCCGCCGCGACGCTTCCTTCGCTACACCCGGGAGTGCTCCCCGAGGGGTTCGGGGGGCTGCAGGGCGGAGCCCTCGGGGAGTTTCTGGCCCGCAACGAGACCTGGCTCGTCGGGACTTGGGGGGCGCTGCTGCTCAACTCGGTCCTGGGCACGATCGGGGCATTGAGCCTGACCGGTATCTCGATGGGCTCGGTGCTTGCGCGCACGGCGCGAGCCCTCGGCTGGCTGAGCGGTGTCGTGGCGGTGCTGGTGGCTCACCTGGGGCGGGGCCTGCTCAACGCCGTGGCGGGGGCTCGACGCGGAGTCCTCGAAGTCGCCGCCGGCGTCCGGGGCGGCGTGACGGCCATGGTCGTCTGGCGAGAGCGGCGGGCCCGGCGGGCCCGTGTCGCTGCGGCCCGGGCACCCGTCGAGCCCAGCGGGTTGCAAATCGGTGAGGACGGAGCCGGCGCCGCACTCCCGCGTCGGCGTCTCGGCGCTGGGGAACCCGCCATCGTCGATCACAGTGCCGAACGCGAGAGGCCGACCGGCCGCCAGGAGTCCTTCGATTTTGCCGACGGAGGGGCGTCGGGTCCTTACACCCTGCCCGACATCTCGATCTTCCGAGCGCCTCCGACCGAAACCCGAGGCTACGACCGCGACAGCCTGATCATGAACTCCCGGATCCTCGAGAAGAAGCTCCTCGACTTCACCGTGGGCGGTCGCGTGGTCACCGTGCACCCGGGCCCCGTGGTCACCATGTACGAGTTCGAGCCGGCATCCGGCGTCAAGGTGAACCGAATCGTCAGCCTGGCCGACGACCTCGCCCTCGCGCTGCGGGCCCTCTCGGTGCGCATCATCGCGCCGCTCCCCGGAAAGTCGGTCGTCGGGGTCGAAGTGGCCAATGCCGAACGCGAGGTCGTCTATCTCCGCGAGGTCCTCGAGGCGGAATCCTTCCGCTCGGAGTCCTCCAAGCTCACGATTGCGATCGGCAAGGATATCTTCGGCAATCCGGCCTACGCCGACCTCGGGCGGATGCCCCATCTGTTGGTCGCGGGGGCCACGGGTACGGGCAAGAGCGTCTTTCTCAATGCCCTGCTGAGTTCGCTCCTATGCCGCACGACTCCGGACGAGCTCAGGCTCCTGTTGATCGATCCGAAGTTACTCGAGCTGTCGGTGTACGATGGAATTCCGCACCTTCTTGCGGACGTGATCACCCACCCGAAGCGCGCCGCCGCTGCCCTCCGGGGGATCGTCCACAAGATGGAAGAGAGATATCAGATGATGGCCGCGCTCGGGGTGCGCAGCATCGAGCAATTCAACACGCGCGTCGATGAAGCGGTTGCCAGGGGAGACGTTTGCTTTCGCCTTCGGGCCAAGCACGGGGAAGAGGCGGGCGACGAGGTCGAGTACCGCCGACTTCCCTACATCGTGGTCATCATCGATGAGTTGGCGGACCTGATGGTCGTCTCCTCCCACGAGGTCGAAGAGTCGCTGCAGCGTCTGGCCCAGATGGCGCGGGCGGCCGGAATCCACCTGGTGCTGGCGACCCAGCGACCGAGCGTCGACGTCCTCACCG
This sequence comes from Myxococcales bacterium, assembly GCA_022571825.1. GTDB lineage: Bacteria > Myxococcota_A > UBA9160 > UBA9160 > SMWR01 > JACZXC01. Next base: position 2,192 of record JACZXC010000221.1, read on the forward strand.
GCATCATCAAGGCGAACTTCCCCGCGCGAATTTCGTTTCAGGTGTCCTCGCGGACTGACTCCCGGACGATTCTCGATCAAAATGGGGCCGACCATCTGCTCGGCCAGGGCGACATGCTGTTTCTCCCCCCCGGCACCTCGAAGCTGCAGCGGTTGCACGGTGCCTACGTGGATGAGGAGGAGCTGCGCCAGCTCGTGGCCTTCCTGCGTGGGCAGGGTGCCCCGAAATTCGATGAGACGCTGGTCCGCCTGGGTGACGAAGCCGATGCGAGTGCGGCCGCAGGCGAGGACGTCGACGAGATGTACGACCGCGCACTCGAGATCGTGGCGGACACCCGCAACGCCTCGATCTCGTTCCTTCAGCGCCGGCTCAAGGTGGGGTACAACCGGGCGGCGCGAATGATCGAGCAGATGGAGCAAGAGGGAATCATCGGACCCCAGCTGGGAACGAAGCCGCGGGAGGTCTTCGTGAGTGCCCTCGAGCCCTGAATGAACCCGCGTCCGACTCGTCCGACCGCGTTGGAACCGATGCTGCAGCGGCTCTTCGTCGCTGCGCTGGTGCTGGGGCTCTCGGTCGAGGCGAAGGGCAATGGGGATCCGCCTGGGCCCCCGAGCTCCGATGCGGAAAACTGTGCCGAGGGCGCCATCGATGCCGTGCAACGCCGTTACCGGTCGATTCGCGATCTGAGCGCGCGTTTCACCCAGACCACGCGATCCGTGGCGTTGGGCAATCGGCCGTCGTCGCCCGTCCTCGAGTCCGCCGGGTCCGTCGTCTTCGCCAAGCCCGGAAAAATGCGTTGGTCCTACGAACAACCCGACGAGAGCCTCGTGGTGAGCGACGGAAAGATCCTCTGGCTCTACGACCCCGTTCACCGCGAGGCCCAACGGCTGAGCGTGGCCCAGGGCGAGACCCTATCCGGAGCCGCGATCCAGTTTCTGCTGGGGGAAGGCGACATCGAGGGCGAATTTCGGGTCACGGTGGAATTCTGCGACGCAGCGGATGCACGGCTGGAACTGATCCCGCGAAGGCCGGCCAGCTATGAGAAGCTGCGCATTCGCACGGATCCCCGGAGCGGTGAGATCCTGGCGACGACGGTGGTGGACCTGTTGGGCAACGTGACCGAGGTGTCGTTTACCGAGATCCGGTCGAACCTCGACCCGCCCTCGGAGCTGTTTCGTTTCGACCCACCCTCCGGCGTCCGCGTGATCGACCTGGATGCGAGCCGCGGGGCTGGAGGCGGCCGGAATTGACCGAAGCGCGGCACCGGTCCCCCGGATTTGTCGCGCGTTCTGGCGGTTGCCGAGGGTTGCCCAAAGGGGTCGCCCCGGACCTCAGGAGTCCGCGGAAGTGCCGAATATGGGTAGGTTGTTTCCGCAGGGCGCGGGGTGCCGCAATCTTCGGCGGGGCCTGCGGGCCCCATGGAAACCGGCGGTTCGCCGACGGATTTCCGTCAAAAACGCAACCGATCCGCAGCATCGCATCTCCAGGTTGCAGGGAGTGCGCAAGATCCATTCGGGGGCTGGAAGCGTGAGCGCAAGTGGCTTGGGTTCGACCCGGAGGTGTTCACGATTTCCGCTTGGCTCTGTATTTCCTGCCATTGCCTTGTCGGGTGGGTAGCGATGAATAGGAATGCGCCGCGGGGCACGCGCGCAGGCGCGGAATGGTTGACACCGGGAGGCCCTGGGTTATTCTCGAAAAGGTTCGAGATTTCGGTAGGTTCCGCGACTTTCAGCATCCCCCTACAGGACGAAGCGGCGCGCGGACCGGGCCTTCGTCTCGCGCCCGGTAGGCTGATGTGCACGCCGGGCGACGGGTGGTGGCGGGAGATTGCGCAGTCACATGAGCACCTCGGCTCGGCCCACCGAGTCGCAGAGGTTTTCTGGCGTGGCAAACCATGCGTCGACCGAAGGCAGCTCGAGGTCCATAGGCCGCACCACCCGACCTATCGCGTCGGTATCTTCTGGAGGAACAGCTCTGTTCGCATGCCTCGCGGCGAGGCGGCATGCGGCTTGCAGGTATTCAAAGCCTGTCGAGCCGCCGACCCATCCACAGGGCCGGTGAGCGGAGAGAGGGTGGTATGAGCGAGTTCGACTCTGGATCCAGCCGAAAGGGCTTTGTCCGCGATGTCATGCGCCGGATCTCCGCGTCGGGTCCGCCGGAGGAGGGGAGCGACCGCGATCGGCCGGAACCCGAGAGCAGCGCATCTCGATCCTATCAGGACAGCGTCGAGAACCTGCGCGACTCGATCCGGATGTTCGGGGCCGACTCGGCCGAGTTCCGCCGTCGACTCGATCACCTGATCGCGGAGTTCGAAGCGCTGCGGCGCCGTTACCACCTCACGCGGGAGCAGTGCGCGGACTCGGAGCGTCAGAATGAGAGACTGGTTGGCGTGCTCCAGGAAGCCAAGCAGCAGATCGAGCTTCTCAAGGAGGAGGTCGACAAGCTGTGCGCGCCTCCCAACAACTACGGAATCTTCCAACGGGCCAACAAGGACGGAACCGCCGAGATCGTGGTCGACGGTCGCCCCATGCGAGTGAACGTCCATCCCGACCTCGACGCGTTTCAGTTCGAAGACGGTCAGCTGGTCGTGCTGAACGAAGCCTTCAACGTGGTGGAACCCTCGGGCTACGTCTCGCGGGGGGAGATCGCCTCCGTCGTGGACTTCCTCGAGGACCACCGCGTCATCGTGTTGGGTCACACCGACGACGAGCGGGTGGTAACCCTGGCGGAGCCGTTGCGCCGAGAGAAGCTCTCGGTGGGCGATCACATCCTGTTCGACCCGCGCACGAACTACGCCTTCGAGAAGTTGCCCAGGTCATCGGTCGAGGAGGTGGTGCTCGAGGAGATCCCCGACGTCACCTACGACAAGATCGGGGGGCTGGGAGAGCAGATCGAGATCCTGCGCGATTCCGTCGAGCTGCCGTACCTCTATCCCGAGGTCTTCGCCGAGTACCAGCTCTCGGCGCCCAAGGGAATTCTCCTTTACGGACCTCCTGGGTGTGGGAAGACGTTGATCGCAAAGGCCGTCGCGAACAGCCTGGCCCGCAGCATAGAGAAGCGCACAGGAAAGGCCACGACGCCCTATTTCCTGAACGTGAAGGGGCCCGAGCTCCTGAACAAGTATGTCGGAGAGACGGAGCACAAGCTGCGCGAGGTGTTCAAGAAGGCGCGCGACAAGGCCAGCGAAGACATCCCGGTCGTGATCTTCTTCGACGAGATGGACTCCCTGTTCCGAATGCGGGGCTCGGGGATCTCGTCGGACATGGAGGCGACCGTCGTCGCCCAGTTCCTGTCGGAGATCGACGGCGTCGAGTCGCTCGAGAACGTGATCGTGATCGGTGCCAGCAACCGACAGGATCTCATCGACCCCGCGGTCCTCCGCCCGGGGCGCCTGGACCTCAAGATCAAGGTCAACCGC
>JACZXC010000222.1 GCA_022571825.1 Myxococcales bacterium
CGAACGGTAGCACTCGATGGCGAGAAACACGCCGCTGCCTAGTGTAACTGCAGCGATAGTCAATTTGATAACCGACAGCGTGGGCGAGGCCTGCGAGTGGCGAGAATAGGCGAGACGGAATGCGAAGATACCGCAAAGACCGGCGGGAATGATGGCAGAAAAGTAGCGAAGGTACGCGCCAGGCCCGCTGCTCGGCGGCTCGCCAAAGCACAACAAGACTAGCAGCATGAGCGACCCAAAGGTCGCGCAGAACACGACAGTGAAAGCGCCCAATGCGCACAACAATCGCCAAACCCATGGGCACCTTACATGCACGCTAAGCTCACGCTGTCCCGCAAGTCGTCGCCGTGGTGAGAGCACCAAGCCTTCCGTGGTCGGGCCGACTTGCACATCATCGCGGACTTCCGCATTCAGGGCACACCCCCGACTCGTTCCCCGTCAGATCATACTCACACTTAAAGCACTGCAACGGTGTTCGCCCAATGCCACTCCAACTCGCGAACGATTTGCCATATCCACACTGAGGACATTCGGCACTCGTGGGAGTTACCCACTTCAGCCCACAAATAGGACACTCTGGAGCCACCGGACGAGGCGGTTGATCCTTCTGGCCTGCTCGGCCAATGACCCATCCAACGGATAAACCTATCGTGGCGTAGAAAAGCACGTTTACTGCGGTGTAAACCGCAGGACCGCCAGGGCGAACGCCGCCAGGACCAGGGTGTGCAGGGCGCGGATCGCCACGCGTCAAAGATAGCTTGCGGGGTCAGTGAAGGACTTCGAGACCTGCGAAGATCCGATCCAGCTCCGCGTCGGAAACCAGCGTCGCAAAGATCAGGGTGAGGCCCCGCACACGCACGGCCTTCAGCGGAAGCTCGTGGCCATCGTGGACGACCGAGCCGCGCTTTCGCTTCTCGGCGTCGGACTCGTGCACGATTTGGTTCAGGACGTCGAAGATCACCACCTTGCGCTCGAGCAGGTACTCGAAAGGCGCATCGCGCTCGTGACCGATGCTGCCCCGCCGCTCGAGGGGAAGGTGGGCAATCGTGGCGTCGTTGAGCCCGCGGCGGTCGATGGTCGTCCAGTCCGTGTAGTAGGGAACCGCGCCGGCGCCTCCCACGCACAGGACCAGATCGGAGGGAAGCACCCCCTCGTCGCTCCAACGCCGGAGCAGCTTGCCCTCCCGGGCGCGGGCGTTCGCGTAGTGACGGATCGACCCCAAGGTGTTGATGCCATGGGCGCCCACCGCCATCCGGGCGCGCTGCGCCTCGGGCCGCCGCGGCGACCCCACGGTGGTCCCGAGCAGGCCGGCAGCGGCCACACCCGCCAAAACAACGCCCGCGGCGCGCATTCGGCGAGACCCGACCGGGCGGGTGAGCCGATGGATGCCGTCGGCGATCAGCCAGTAGAGGTGCGGGAGGATCGGGACCAGGAAGCGGAACTCGAAGCGATCGCCGCCGACCCCAGCCACATAGATCGCGTAGGCGAGCGCCTGGGCGAAGAGCAGCCAAGCCTTGAACTCGCGCCCCAGCAGCAGCGCAATCAGGATCAACGGCAGGAACCACCCGACCTGGTAGTCGTCGATGAACCGAGCCAGGTAGCTGAAGCCGTGGTCCCACCAGACCCCCGGCACCTTGGCGTAAAACGTATTGGGGAGCCAGTCGCCATGGTAGGCGCGGCGCCAGAGCAGGTGCGCACCCACGATCACCCCATAGGGTAGGGACCAGAGCAGTCCGACGCGGAGGCTTCGCCGGCGAAGCCCGATCTCGGCCAGAAAGAACGCGCCCGCGACGAATGCGAACAGAGCGCCCTCGGGCCGGGTCAGGCTGGCCAGGGCGAACAGCAACGAAGAACCCAGAGGAAAGGCATCGCCGCGCTCGCGTTCGCGGACGAAGCGGAGGACGGCGAGAAAGACGAGCAGCGTGAAAAAACTGGTCTCGAGGCCACCCGTACACCACGCCGTAAAGCTGCGGTGGAGCGCCAGAACCATCGGGGTGAGCCAGAGGATCGGATCGCGCCAGCCGGTGGTTCGCGCGGTGAAGACGACCATCGCCGCGAGCAGGCCCAGCCCGCTGGCAATCCCCAGGGCCATCGACGCGCCCTCGGGCGCGATTCCCACCGACAGGCCCGCCGCCATCAGCAGGACCCAGAGGAAGTTCGTGTAGCCCTCGACTCGATCGCCGGGGTTCCAGACCAGGCCCTGTCCCTCGGCGAGATGCTTGGCGTAGCGGAAGCTGATGAAGCTGTCGTCGCCGAGGAACGCCTGACGTTCGACATTCGCCGCAAAGGCGGCGAGCACGCAGAGGGCCAGGAGCGCGCCGACGACCGCGGGGCCGCGCTTCAACCCAGGTCCGCCAGAACCGCCTCGAGCCGCGCCCGCGCGCCCTGGACCCCGGCGCCGCCCTCCCCGGGCCCGATCGGACTCTGCTCCAGAGGATCGTTCAGGGTGTCGAACAAGCGGCCGTCGGCGAAGAGCTTCCAGCGGCGATCGCGGACGGCGCGTTTCTCACGCATCTGGATGTAGACCCAGGTGCGTCCGCTGGGCCCCGCGCCGCGAAACGTCGGGACCAGGCTGTGGCCGTCGAGCCGGCGACCCGGGGAAAACCCCGCGCCGGTCAGCTCGGCGAAGCTGGCCCGGAAATCGGTGGAGTCGGTGAGACCTTCGCTGACGACCCCCGCCGGGGTCGTGCCCGGCCAGTTCGCGATCAGTGGAACCCGGGCTCCGGCTCGCGTGAGCTGGCCCTTTCCGCCCGGGACCGCCACGTCTCCCATCCAGGAGGTGATCTCCGCCGGCGTTCCATTGTCGCTGGTGAAGAGCACGAGGGTCTGCTCTCGGAGCCCCAGCGCGTCGAGGCTGTGCACCAGTCGCCCCACCAGCTGGTCGAGATAGGCGACCATCTCGGCAAAGCGGGCCGCGGGGTCCCGCTCGGCCTTCTCCTCCTGTCCGGCGGGGGGCTTCGTGTCCGGGGTGTATAGAAACGGGCGATGGGGCAGGACCATCGGGTAGTAGGCGAAGAAGGGAAGCCGTCGGTTCCGTTCCACGAAGTCGACCAGGAAATCCGCGAACACGTCCGGCCCGTAGACATGGTCGCGAAGGGCGTCCCGGTCCAGGCGGCCGTTGCGCCAGATGGCGGGCCGCCAGTAGCGGCGATAGCTCTCGCGGACTCCCTTGTAGTCATAGGTCCACAGGCAATGCTCGTCGAACCCGGCCCGGGTCGCGTGATCCGGGTGCTGGGCGAAGTCGGCCATCTGCCACTTTCCGGCGACCGCCGTCGCGTAGCCCGCGCGCTTGAACAGAATTGCCAGGTCGATCAGCTTCGGATCGACGTAGCGCTGGGGTCTGGGAAGTTCCCCCAGGTTGGTGATCCATCCGGTTCGGTGGGGGTACTGGCCGCTCATGAGCTGCACCCGGGAGGGGGTACACAGGGGCGTGCAGTAGGCGTTCGTGAAGCGGAGGCCGGTTGCGGCCAGGGCGTCGAGAACGGGGGTTCGATAGGAGGTTCCGCCGTTGCAGCCCAGACATTCGTAACCGAGATCGTCCGCCAGGATCAGGATCACGTTCGGCCGGTCGAGATCCCTTCGCCCGCAGCCCGGAAGCGCCCCGCCGATCACGGTGCTGACGGTGCTGAACGCCGTGGCCGCGGTGGTTCCGGTGGCACCGGCCGCGCACGCCCGCAGAAAGCTCCTGCGCGATAGACCCCGCGTCGTCACGCGCGAAGTCTACGCGACATCAAGCGCGGTGCCCGCGCGGCGTCGGTTGGATCGGTTCCGCTCAGCTCCAATCGCGGCTCTCGCAGGCGCGAATCTCCTGGTCGCCCAGGGGTGACTCTCGCACTTGCACGTGTACGGCACCGTCGCGGATCTCGAGGTTCGGTCGGAAACATTCGACATAGCCGGGGGGCGGAATCCGCTCGTGGGCCATGCGGCGGATCCGGTAGCGAGGGCGCGGATTGCGGGCAACCACGCGATCGTTCAATCCGAATTCGTCGATCACTGCCACCTCGGGAAGAACCCAGCCGGGAACTCCGACGGCTCCGCGCACCGTGACGGCGCGCTGGTCCCAGCGGATCGCCGACCCCTCGCTGCGGGTGGGAAGCTCGCGGATCTGATGCTGCCAGAAAACTTTGTGCTCCTGGTGGCGGACACACACGCGCCGGCGAGCGAGCCACGCCTGCCAGCCATCCCAGACCTCCAGCACCGAACGCAGCGGCGCGGGAAAATGCTGGGCGATGGGTCGGGCCATGCGCAGGGTCTGGGCTCGCGTCGTCAGATCCCGGGTCTCGAACCAATGAACCCAGGGGATGGGGGACGAGACGACCAGCCAGACCACGAGCACCGCGATCACACCCCGAGGTCGGGAAACCACCCGGGCGGCGAGCCAGACGGCAGAAATCCATAAGAGCGGAACCAGATGACTGTAGACCCGATACTCGAAGTGGTCGCCGCCGACGAGGAACGTGTAGTAGGCCATGTGGGCACCGAGGGTGACCAGGGCGACGATCTCGATCGGATGGCGGCGAAGTGAATCCCACGCCTGTCGGGGCGAGGGCCGCAGGATCCGAATCACCCAGGCCCCGAGCAGCAACAGCCAGACCCAGACCCCGTACTCGAGCACGAAGGAGGCGAGGTAGCGCAGTCCGCTCTCGGCCCACGGCTCGCCCACCTTGGCGGTGAACGTATTCGGAAGCCAGCTCCCGTAGGTCCAGCGCCTCCACACCAGATGAATCGGCACGACGAGCATGGGCAGCAGGGCCATCCGGTGAGGCTCGGACGATTCCCGCTCCCGGAGCCACGCGATCACGGCAAGAGCCGCACAGAAGAGAAGTCCGTCGGGTCGGCTCAAGGCGAGGAGCGCGGTGACGAGGGAAAGCCGCAGCATCCATCCTTTCTTGAGCCGCAGCGCCAGCGCAATCCAGATCCAGGCGAACACGAGGAAATTGAACAGGGCGGTCTCGAGCCCCGAGCTCAGCCAGGTGAGAAAGGTCCGGTTGGTCAGGATCCCCACCAGCACCAGGGCCAGGAACACGCGGCGGTGACGCGCGAGTGCCGGCGGGAGCCGCATGCGCAGCAGCGTGTGGGTTCCCAGGGCGAGGGTCGCGTAGCCAAAGGCCAGGGAAAGCCAGTTCGCCGCCCGGGGCGGGTCGACCCCGGTGAGCCGCCAGACCCCTTCGAGTAACCGAATCCACAGAAAGCTCGTGTAGCCCTCGACGGGGCGGAAGGGAGGCGGGTTCCAGACCAGGCCGTGACCCAGCACCGAGTTGCTCGCGTAGCGGAAGGCGATAAAGGCGTCGTCGGTGAGAAACCAGAACAGGCGCCACCCGGCGTAGGTGACGAGCACCACGGCGAGTCCCAGGACCACGTCACCGGTTCCCCGGAACGCGCTTCTCTCGCCGTTCATGCAGCCTCCCGCCGACCTCGCCGCGCATGATAGCGGCGCCGCTCGCCCCCTATACTCGACGGCATGCGTGTTGGCGGCATGCGTATCGCCGTCCTGCGTGTCGGCGGTGTGAGGTTCCGCGGCGTTCTGGGAAGCCTCGTCGTGGTGCCGATCGTGATCCTGTTGTGGGGCACCACCTGGTCCTTCGGCGACCGAACGATCGAC
>JACZXC010000223.1 GCA_022571825.1 Myxococcales bacterium
GCATGTGATCGAGCGCCTCGGCGCCGGTGCCGCCGTCGAGGGCGAGGCTGATCTCGAAGGCGAGGTGAGTGCGGTCGGCGTCGTCGAGGAGCTGGCGGAGAGCCGCAAACGCGCGGCGCCACTGGGGTCGGTACCGACGCGGTCGGCGTTCGATGTCGATCTGGAGCGCGGGACGGGCCCTGGTCATGCGCTGCTCCTCTTCGGCTCGGCGGCAATCACAGGGACGGGACCTTCGAAAGCGTCGGGCAACGCGACCGCGACGCTGCCGAGAAACACGTCGGAGGCGCGCCGCATGCGCGCCTGGAGCGACTCGGAAGCGTCGTCGTACAGCCAGTGGGCGATCGTCCCGAACACGAGGCTGTCGCACGCCAGGGCGAGGTCTTCGGGGGTGTGGTCGCGTGTCAGCTCGTCGCGCGCCTGGCCGCGCGTCAGCAGGTGCAGCAGTCGGTCGAGGGCGAGCTGTCGCGCCCGGTACGCGACACCGCCCTCGAGGAGCCCGACCGTGAGCAGCGCGATCTCGCGGAACACGCCGCGGTAGAAGCGGGGGTCCGACTCGATCCCCGCGCCCATCGTCTCGAACAGCAGGCGGATGAGGACAGGTACCGGCGTGAAGCCGGAGATCCCCCACGGGGATCTCACACGAGCCGACGCTCCGTCCTGGACCCGTGCCATCACCTACGGACTGCCGGCCTGCGCGATCGCCGGCCCCCGCTTCCTGATCCAGTCCTACTTCCTCAACTTCGCCACCGACGTGCTCCTGCTCGCGCCGGCAGTGATGCTCGCGGGAGGGGCCGTCGCGCTCGGGCGGTTTTCGCGCGCGCTCGACTGATGGAATCAGCGGCGGCGAGTCGGGAAGGGGCTGGAGAAGATCAGGGAGATCAACATCCTGCGGCGCACGCCGCCTCCCGACACCAGCAGGGCCACGGTGATCGCGAGATACAGGCCGGTGAAGAGGTATCGGACCTCGGTGCTGGGAAAGGCGAACTGACCCAGGAAGAGCGCGGCGAGACTCAGGGCCTCGACCCGACTGAAGCGAAGATCGATGATGAACACGGCCGCCATCAATGATTGCGCCGAGGTGAGAAGCAGCTCCGCCACCTGTCGCTCGTCGAGGGGCAAACCACTCCAGGATCCGGCGGAAAGGGAAAAGGCGATGGGGATCGCGCCCACCAGAAGGGTCCACTGATTCACCTTCGAAGAGATCAGGGCGCCGATGCCCAGCGAGCCCCGGAGCCGCCACGCGAACAGGATTGCGATCAGAAACTCGGGCGACTCGGACGCCAGGGGAGCGATCCACTGGACCAGGAGAAATTCGTCGATGACCTCGCTGGCGCGGCCGATCTCGACGAGACCGTCGGCGAAGGGCTGCGCGGCGGTGAAGATTCCGTAGGCCGCGTAGGCGAACAGCGCGACCACCCAGGACCTGCGCCCCCGGGTCTTGAACGTCCGGTCGATCAGGGCCGCCGGTCCCACCAGGGAGACCCACTCGGACTCACCGTGAGCCGCCGAGTAGGCGTAGAGCATGAAGATGACCAGGAGAACCGCGGCGTCCAAAAGATGGATCGTCCCGGACAGGGGAATCACGAAGGAGTAGAGGGTGGCCCACAGCAGGAAGCGGATCTCGAGGCGCTGGCGGGGGTGGATGACCAGATCGCGCCGCCCCGATCGGGCACAGGCAATCACTACGACCACCGCCCACCCGATGCCGATCAGCAGCCGATTCGCTCCGGTCATGTTGGCGACGGCGTACTGGGCGTACTCGAGGTTCTTTCCCGCGGTCCACGCGAAGTGAAGGTCGATGGCGTACTCGGGCAACACGCTCACCAGGGCCAGCACCAGGATGGCCAGCGCCTGGGGAATGTCTCGTTCCGCCAGCTCCGTGGCCCAGGTCAACAAGAAGGCGCCGCCCAGAATCGCGACACCCGCGAGTGCGGCGACCCACTCCTGGGAGAGTGCCAGGCCCTCGAGCTGGTTGGCCACGATCCACGGCAGGGGCATCAACGCCGCGCCGAGGAGCGCCAGGAAGTCGCGCCGGCGGGCGCGCGGAGCGGAGCCGGCCATCAGAAGCTCGAGCCGAACTCCCGCTCGAAGCGGGCGCGGAAGGCGTCGAGATCGATCGACAGATTCTGCGGCCCCTCGACCTCGACCTGGAAGGCTCCCAGCAGGCTCCCCATGCGCCCGGCGGTTTCGAAGGGCAGCCCGTGCACGCGGCCGTAGGCGAGGCCCGCCCGATAGGCATCGCCGCATGCGGTTGGGTCCACCAACTTCACCGCCCGCACCGGGGGAATCTCGATCCGATCCTCGCCGCAACGGATGCTCGATCCGCGTTCGCCCAGGGTAATCACGACGGCCTCACAACGCGCCACGAGTTCGTCCTCGGTGCATCCGGTCTGTTGGAGGGTGAGCGCCCATTCGTAATCGTTCACGATGTAGGCGGCCGCCCCATCGATCAGCTCGAGCAGCTCCTCGCGATCGAGCATCGGCAGCCCATGACTGGGGTCGATGAAGGTGGGAACGCCCCGGCGCTTGAGGGTCCGGGCGTGTTCGATCATCGCCCGCTTGCCGTCGGCTGAAACGATGGCGAGGTCCAGGGCCTCGGTCACGTCCTCCGCGCTGGCTTCGTGGGCGCGGGCCATCGCGCCCTCGTAGAACGCCCAGATCTGATTGTCGTCGAGATCGGTGGTGACGAAGCCCTGGGCGGTGGGAACCTCATCCAGCACCCGGATCGCGCTTCGGCGGATTCCGTGGCGATCGAGCCACTCGGCGTAGGGACCGAAGTCGTTTCCGGCCGTGGCGAGGATCAGCGGGTCCTCGCCCAGCAGCCGGAGATGGTACGCGATGTTCCCGGCCACTCCACCGAAGTGGGTCTTCAGGCTCTCGATGTTGAAGGAGACGTTCAGAATGTGGATCTTGTCGGGAAGGATGTGGTTCTTGAAGCGATCCGGAAAAACCATGACGTGGTCGAGCGCGATGGAGCCCGAGACCAGGATCGTCATGGCGTACCTCCGGCCGGCGCAGTCTCGCCGCCTCGGCCATGAGCGTCAATGGTCCGGGGATGAGTGGTAGACTCTGACCGTGCGCATCGCGGACGCATACGGCCGGGGCCGGCCCGTCTTCTCCTTCGAGTTCTTTCCACCGAAAACCGACAAGGGGTTCGCGGCGCTGTATCGGACGGTGACCGACCTCAAGCGCCTGAATCCCGATTTCGTTTCCGTGACCTGGGGCGCCGGCGGCTCGACCCGCCGCAAGACCCTCGAGATCGTGTTGAAAATCCAGCGGGATATCGGCGTCACCGCGATGGCGCATCTGAGCTGCATCGGCTCGACCCGGGACCAGCTGACCGAGACTCTCGACCGCCTGGACGAGGCGGGTATCGAGAATCTGCTCGCCCTCGGCGGCGATTGGCCACCCGACTACCGGCCACCCCCGGGTGCCTTCGTCTACGCCAACGAGCTGACCGGGTTCATCCGCTCGCGTTGGGGATTCTGCCTGGGTGGTGCCTGCTACCCCGAAACCCACCGGGCCGCGCCCAGCCCGGAGGTCGACCTGGAGAATCTGGTGCGGAAGGTGAACGCCGGCTCCGACTTCCTCATCACCCAGCTATTCTTCGACAACGCCGACTACTTTGCGTTCGTCGAGCGCGCCCGCGACGCGGGTATCGGGGTCCCGATCGTCCCCGGAATCATGCCGATCATCAGTGCCGCCAGCGCCCGTCGCATGACCTCGTTGGGCGGCGGACGAATGCCGCCCGAGCTCGAGAGATCCCTGGCCGACGTGGAGCATGACGACGCCCTCACCATGCAGGTGGGCGTGGAGTGGGCCACGCTGCAGTGCCGGGAGCTCCGCGAGCGCGGCGTTCCGGGCATCCATTTCTATACCCTCAACAAGTCGCTGGCGACACGGAGCATCTTCCAGAGCCTGCTGGAAGGATGACCGCGCGCGCCCTCCAGCCGCCGCTGCGGATCGGCGTCCTCCTCTCCGGCGAGGGTACCAGCCTCGAGAACCTGGCCGAGTGCATCGACGCCGATGGCGCGCTGGCGGAAATTGTCGTCGTCGTCGCTTCGAAGCAAAAGGCCGGCGGACTCGAGCGGGCGCGCCGCCGCCGGATTCCCGCGGTGGCGGTACCGCGCAAGCGGCATCCCGACGTCGGGGCCTTCAACGACGCGCTCCACGCCATCCTGGAGGAACACGGCGCCGACTTCGTCGCCCTGCTGGGTTTTCTCTCGCCCTTCGAGACCCGCGGAAGATTCGACGGTCGCGCGATCAACGTCCACCCCGCCCTGATTCCCGCGTTCTGCGGCAAGGGATTCTACGGCAGCCGGGTGCACGCGGCGGTGCTGGAGTCCGGGGTCAAGGTCACGGGAGCGACGGTGCACTTCGTCGACGCCCACTACGACCACGGGCCGATCATCCTCCAGGAAGCGGTCCCGGTTCGGGACGACGACACGCCGGAGACCCTCGCCGAACGCGTCCGAGCCGCCGAGCGCCGCCTGGTCCCCGAAGCGATCCGGCTCTTCGCCCAAGGGCGCCTCAGCATCGACGGCCGCCGGGTTCGGATCAAGTCGTAGATCCCCGAGGCTCGGGTTGTATGCTCGCGGGAACGCGGAATGAGATGGGGAGGCTCGGGGAGATGGCACTGTTCATCGCGATGAACCACTTCAGCGTCGATCCCGAGCGCGGGGCGGACTTCGAGGCACACTGGAGCCAGCGCGAGAGTACCCTGGCCGAAGTGCCCGGCTTTGTGCGCTTTGCTCTGCTCCGAGGCGACGAGCCGGGGAGCTACATCTCGCACACGACCTGGGAGAGTCGCGGGGCCTTCGAGGCGTGGACCCAGTCCGAGGCCTTCCGCAAAGTCCATGCCCAGGCCCGGACTCCCCAGGGCATCCTTCGGGGCCCGCCGCGCCTGAAGCTGTTCGAGGGCGCCCTCGAGCAGTAGATTTCAGTTGACATAGAAGCGAAAGAAAGACGAAAATTGGGGTGTGCCCCGCCACCCCTCGGACACGGCTTGCCCGCTGGACCGATTAGACAGACTGGACCGATTAGACAGACTGGACCGACTGGACGCATTGCTTCGCGACCTCGGCCCCCAGCTCCGACGCGGGGCCATCCCCGTCGAGCCCTTGCCCCGCTGCCCGACGGGGATTCACGAGCTGGATCGGCTTCTGGGCGGCGGCTTTCCTCGCGGGCGCCTGAGCGAGATTGCCGGCCCAACCTCCTGCGGCCGCACCTCCCTAGCCCTCCACTTGCTGGCCCGAACCACCCGGGCCGGCGAGGTGGCCGCCGTGGTCGACGCCGCCGACGCCTTCGACCCTGCCTCGGCCGAGGCCGCGGGCGCCCGGCTCGACCGCGTGCTGTGGGTGCGCCCCTCCCAGCCCCGAGAAGCCCTGCGCAGCACCGAGCGACTCCTCGAAGCCCACGGCTTCGCCTTGATCCTCCTCGACCTGCCCCCCGCCCGCAGCCTGCGCTCGCAAGCCCGAAGGGCGCGCAGCGAGCCGCCGGCGAGCGAAGTCACAGCGCAAGCCCGAAGGGCGCGCAGCGGTCTCAGCGACAGCGCTCAGCAGGCGTGGAAGTCAGCCCCTGAGCCGACTTCGCTCC
>JACZXC010000224.1 GCA_022571825.1 Myxococcales bacterium
CACCAGAGAACCGCCGTTGCTGCGGACCGTTTCGTCGCGGGCACGCGCGTCGTCGTACCCCTCGCGGACGAGTTCGGCGAGGCGCATTCCCAGGTGGATCCCGAAGTCGACGCCGAGCCCGATGAAGAGCACCGCGAAGGCTACCGACACGAGGTTGAGACGGCCGACGGCGAACCCCGCGAACGCCGCGGTCCAGACCAGACCCACCCCCAGGGCCCCCAGGATGGCGATCGCGATCCGGCGAGACCGAAACGCCACGAACAGAACGCTTCCGACCAGGACGAAACAACCCCCCGCGGCATAGAGCGATTGCCAGGCCACGACGACCATTTCCTCGGTGTTGAGCGCCACGTTCCCGGTCACGCGGACGCTCACCCCGGCGGTCTGGTCCAGCCCCAACTCCTCCGCAGCTTCGCGCACCGCGTCCATGGCGCGGCGACCCGGAAGCAGGCTCGCGTAGTCGAACACGGGATCCAGAACGATCAAGCGCCGGGCCCGTTCCCCGGGCAGGGTCCGGGAGACCAGGAGCTCGGTCCAGGAGATCGCGCGCGGGCGACCCTCGAGAACGGCCGCGACCGCGACGCTCAGGGAATCGAAGACCAGGGTGAAATCCACCGGAGTCGACCGATGGGTTCGGGCGTGCTCGATCCCCTCGCGCAGGACCCGGGCCAGGTTGCCCAGACTGCGATCCCTCGAAATCTCGGCGAGCAGCGGCTGCAGCGTCGCCAAGTGATCGGAGAGATCGTTCAGTTCGTCGACGCTTAGGTAGAGAAGGGCGTGACGCTCGAAGAACTCGCCACCCCCCGGCACGTAGACCCGTCGGAACAGCTCCGGCTGCTCGCGGAGGCGGGTGGCCAGCGCATCCGTTGCCTCTCGAACCCGGTCGGAGGTTTCGGCATCGACGACGACCAGCAGCGCTTCGTCGAGAATCGGAAAGACCTTGCCGAATGCGTTGTAATCCTCCCAGAACGGGAGACCCGAGTCCAGGACCGCCGTGTGGTGGGTATTGATGCCCAGGTGGGTCGCCGCGTAGGCGGCCAGAACGACGGTCACGACGCCGATCGCCACCAACACCGATCGGGCTCGCTGACGCACGCCGCGGACCCAGGCGACCAGGAAGCGATTCAAACCGCCCCCCCCAGACTCCCGCCTCATCCCTCGGTCATCCGACGCGCGTCGCCGATGCCGAAGGCCTCTCGCGCACTGTGCTCCCAGCGCGACCACGGCAGCTCGTCGCGTGCGGCGCGGACGCGCTCGAAGAGCGCATCCGATTGAACCCCGACCAAGCGCTGACCCGCCAGGACCGCGAGATCTGCGTCGGAGTCGTGAAAAATTCGGGTCATGGAGACTCCTGGCACGGCGCGATCTTCCTGCCGGTTGTGCCAGCCATTCTACAACGCCCCCGGCGACTCAAGTGCGCAACAGTTGCGCGAAGCGGGCTAGAATCGCCCTACCGTCGGGAGTGTCGGTGGTCCCGCGCTTCAGCGCGTCGGGGTCGAGACCCTCGTCCCGGATGATTTCCCTCCGCTCCTCGATGTAGTGACGGGTGGTGCCCGCGTCGAACTCCGGGTGAAATTGGACTCCCCAGGCGGTTGCGGCCACGGCGAACGCGTGGTGGGGATCGCCGGCACTCGAACCCAGCAGCCGGGCGCCGGGCGGAAGCTCGAGGACGGATTCCACGTGGGTCACCTGGACCCGCAACGGACCCGCGAAGCCTCGGAGCAGCGCGTCGTCGCGTGCCGCGCTGCCGAGCTCGACATCGACGGTCCCGATCTCGCGCCCCCGCGGATTCACGCCAACGCGTCCTCCCAGGGCATGGGCCAGCAGCTGATGGCCGTAACAGATACCCAGCACCGGCGTCCCGGCACGGACGGCGGTTTCGAGCCACGCGGCGGTCCGCTCGCTCCACGGCTCGCGCTGCGACACCATGGCACTGGACCCGGTGACGACGACTCCCGCCAGCCTCTCCGGCGCCGGCAGCCGCTCCGATTCGCAGACCCGCGCAACCGTCACCGCCTCGGGCGGGAGGCCGAGACCCTCCCGAATCCAGTCCTCATAGTCACCGCTTCGCGCGAGGAACGACGGCAGCTTGCAGCCGGTCTTGACGACGAGTAGCGGACGCACCCGCGGCGGCTCAGACCTCGAAGCGGCCGTCTTCACCGCGCCGCCAACCGCCCGCCGCCCACCCGCCCCCGTCCACATGCAGTGTCGACCCCGTCACGAACCGCGACAGGTCCGAGGCGAGGAAGACAGCGACTCCGGCCACGTCGTCGACGTGGCCCCGGGTCGCCAGGGGGGTGGCTCCCTGCACGTCGCCAATGCCCGGCGTGGGGATCATGTCCGGGGCCACACAGTTCACCCGGATCCGGCGATCGCCGAGCTCGAGAGCGAGACTCCGGCTGAGATTCGCGACCGCCGCCTTCATGGCGGCGTAGATGGCGTAGCCCGGAGCCGCGCGGTGAGCTTCGATAGAGGTGACGTTGATGATGGAGCCACCGCGTTCGGGAACCAGCGGAACAACGCCCCGAATGAAGTGGGTCACGCTCGAGAAGTTCTCGCGAACCAGCGCATCCTGTCCCTTTTGGTTCACCTCGAGGAATGGCGCGAAGAATCCCCCGCCCGCGTTGTTCACGAGCACGTCGACGCGACCGAACTGACCCTCGATCGAATCCGCGAAGTCGGAGACCCGGTCGGCGTCGCGCACGTCGAAAACCGCGGAGACCACTCGGCGTCCTTCGGCACCGATGGCGCGGACCGTCGCCTCGAGTCCCTCGGTGTCGCGATCGCAGACGGCCAGGTCGGCGCCGAACCGGGCGAAGGCCAGGGCGATCGCCTCACCGATTCCCGCGGCGGCGCCGGTCACCACGGCTACGCGGTCGGACAAAAGCCAGCCGCTCGGATCCAACATCGGGATCGGAGGCTACCCGATCCGCGGTGGACCCGCGGGTCTTGTATTCCCAAGCCTCTCGGGCATAGACTCGACGCCACCCGCGCTGGAGAACCCGATGACGCGCACCGCCCGCTTCGGTGTCACGCTTCCGCAGATCAAGAGAGGATGGCCGGAGGCCCGCGACGCCGCCCTGGAATTCGACGCGCTCGGCTACGACTCGGTCTGGGTCTGCGATCACCTCTACGGAGTTCCCCTGCCGAGCCTCCCGATCTTCGAGGCCTGGTCCGAGCTGGCCGCGGTGGCGGCCATCACCCAACGCGTGCAGCTCGGCACGCTGGTCACCCCGCCCTTCTTTCGCAACCCGGCGGTTCTCGCCAAGCAGATCGCCACGATCGACCAGATTTCGAACGGGAGAACCATCGTGGGTCTCGGTGCCGGGTGGTTCGAGGCGGAATTCAAGGGCTACGGATGCAGGTTCCCGAGCCTGGGCGAGCGGATGCGCGCCCTCGACGAGACTGCCCAGATCCTGAAGCGCATGTGGTCGGAAGAGAGGGTCACCTTCCACGGACAGCACTTCTCGGTGGAGGACGTTGTATGCGAGCCGAAGCCGATACGCCGTCCCCCGCTCCTGATCGGCGGCGCCGGCGAGCGCGTGCTGATGGGAATCGTGGCGCGTCACGCCGACATCTGGAACAACCTCGCGGTGTTCCAGCGCCATCTCGGAGAGAAGATCGAGGTGCTCCGACGGCGCTGCGACGAGGCCGACCGCGACTTCGACACCCTCGAAGTCTCCCAGCAGTGCATCGTCGTGATCGGGGAAGACGAAGGGACGGCGCGCGCCGGACTGGAGAAAGCCAAGAAGATCTACGGCGGACACATGGGCGCGGAGCTCGAGGAGCACGGGATCTGGGGCTCGCCCGACCGGGTGATCGAGAAGATCGAGCAGCATCGGCGGATGGGCTGTAGCCTGTTCTGCATCGAATTCTTCGGGCGCGACACGCGGATTCCCGCGCGCCTGTTCGCCGAGAAGGTGATGCCCGCTTTTCAGTGAGGAGAACCCAGTGGACACTCGCAAGCTTACGTTGATCGATGACGGCCGGGTCGTGGAGACGACGGCGAACTTCGACGACGCCGGAATCCGGCTGGCCCCCGCGGACCTGATGGCGGCCCTCGGATGGACGCTGAAGGACGAGGGGCTCTGCAAGGACGACGCGTGTGTCCCGGTGCGCGACCGGGGGGATCGCGTGAACGCCGCGGGCGTCGATCTTCAGGCCTTTGCCGACCTGCTCGGTCGACCCCTGGCCATCGAAGCCGAGGCGGGTTTGGCCGTCCTCGGCGCTTCAGCGGACGCGCGCGGCGCCCAGCTCGCCTCCCAGGTGGCGCCGGATTTCGCGCTTCCGGATCTCGAGGGAAAGATGCATACGCTCTGGGAGCATCGCGGAAAGAAGGTGCTGCTGGTGGCGTACGCATCCTGGTGAGGCTGCCGCGAGGACCTGCCGGTCTGGCAGGAAATCTACCAAGAGCTTCGCGAACACGACTTCACCGTGATTACGGTGGCGCTGGACAAGAGTCCCGAGGATGTGCGCCCCTTCATCGAACGCGCCCAGCCCAGTCACCCGAGCCTGATCGACAGCGAGCACCGCGTGGCCGATCTGTACAGCATCATCAACGTATCGACGGTGATCTGGATCGATGCGGAGGGAAAGATCGTCCGGCCCAACGCCATCGAATACGGCAGCAATCTCTTCCAGCAGTTTCACGGATTGGACGCCGGGCCCCACCTGGATGCGCTGCGCGCCTGGGTCCGCGACGGTCGACTTCCCCCGGAAGCCGACGACGTCCGGGCGCGGCAGATGCTCCCCACCGCGGACGAGCAGCTCGCGCGCACCGAGTTCTCCCTGGCCTGGCACCTCCATGGCCGCGGCAGGTCGGAGGCAGCCGAGCGGCATTTCGTTCGAGCCGGCGAACTCGCACCCTTCGACTGGGCGATTCGGCGGGGCTCGATGCCGATCCGCGGGCAGAATCCCATGGGGCCGGAGTTCTTCGAGCTGTTCAAGGAGTGGGAGAGCGCCGGCAAGCCCGACTACCGCAGCGAGGCCGCGCGCCGAAACGCACCGGCCTGAGCAGCACCGGCCTGCGAACGGTCCGGACGATGCCGGCTCGAGGCGAATCCACGGACGCCGACCCACCGGATCGGACCCAGCCCAGCCGGGCCTCGCTCGCTGATCGCTCGCCCGGGCCCTGGATCGCCTCTAGCCTGTCCCGGCCATGCCGCGATGGGCGATTTTCCCGGGCCTGCTTCTGGTCCCCCTGGCATCGGGACTCGTGCTCGCGCGGGCTCTGCAGCCGCCGTCTCTCGCGATTCCACCGGTGGGGGTCGTCCTCGGCAACGTGACCGTCGTCAACCCGGGCGTCGGGCGGGACGCCGGTCGGACCCTGACCCTGGGCGAGACCATCGAGCGGGTCGAATCCGTTTCGAGAAGCGAAGACCGAGTCGGTGCCTACGCCGGCGCATTCGTGCTTCCCGGTCTGATCGATCTCCACGTGCACCACCCGCCGGCCTGGGCTCCGGGAGAACGCGAGCTGTTTTCGCTGCTGTTTCTCGTCCACGGTGTGACCGGGATCCGCGACACCGGAAACCTCTTCGGCTCGATCGAGTCGCACCGGCGGCGGATCACGACGGGCCGACTCGCCGGCCCG
>JACZXC010000225.1 GCA_022571825.1 Myxococcales bacterium
CCAGGGGCCCCATCGCGCGCGCGCGCGCGATCAGCTCCTCGGGGGTCATGATCGGGTAGTCGCCGGACGCCCGCAGCTCCTCGGCGCTCTCGACGATGCGGTACGGACCCTCGGCGCCGGCGGCTTGCATCCAACGACCATAGGCATTGGTTTCGTGGAGCGCGTGGGGGGCGATCCGCTCCCAGGCGGCATCGGGATCCTCGGCGACGAACAGGAAGTTGCCGGTGCTCGACGGCAGCGGACCCGGGTCGGGCCGGTCCAGCTTCTGTCGCTCGGCGCGGAACACGGCGTAGAGCTCGGGTCGGGTCGGGATGAATTGGTCGGCGAGACGCGCGGCCCGCCGTGCCGCGGCCTCCGACGCGCCGCCCATGAAAATCGGGGGACGCGGCCGCTGCACCGGCCGAGGCGTCACCCGGACCGTCCGCCCCCGATACTCGAAGGGCTCGCCGGTCCACGCCTGCTCGAGCAGGGGCACGATCTCCTCCATGGCGTCGCGACGATCCGCCAGGCGCTTTCCAAAGGTCGCGAACTCCGACGCCACGTAGCCGCCGCTCACCACCGGAATCACCCGCCCCTGGCTGATGACGTCGAGAACCGCGATGTCCTCGGCCAGGCGGATGGGATCGTGCAGCGGGACGATGAGGGCGGCCAGCAAGATCCGGATGTTCTTCGTACGCGCCGCAATCGCCGCGCCCATCGCGATCGGAGACGGCAGGTAGCCATCGGGGGAGCCGTGATGCTCCGACAGGGTGACACTGGCGAACCCCTGGGCGTCGGCCCAGGCCGATTGATCGATGGCGGTGGCGAATAGCTCGGCGGGGGAAACCTTGGCGAATGGCGGGCAACGCAGGTCGTAACGGAGTCCGAAGATCGGCATGCCAGCGCTCCCCTAGCTGATAGTATGCGACCCGGCCACTCTGGGGGGAAGAAAGGAGGTGGCCTTGATCCTCGAAGAGAAGACGGTGGTGGTATCCGGTGTGGGACCCGGCCTGGGTCGTGAGATCGCCGCCGCCGCCCTGCGCGACGGCGCCAACGTCGTGATCGGAGCGCGCAGCGAGGGTCGGCTCAAGGAGATCGCCTCGGAGCTGGACGCGACCGGATCGCGGGTTGCGGCCTGCCCCACCGACATCACCGACCCGGCGCAGTGCGACGCCCTGATGCGAACCGCCGTGGACCGCTTCGAACGACTGGACGCGGTCGTGCAGGTCGCCGCCCTGGACAGCCTGTTTGGCACGCTTCAGAGCACCCAAGCCGACGACTGGCGGAAGTCGATGGAGGTGAACGTGCTGGGCACCATGCAGATCGCCAACGCGGCGGTCCCCCACCTCAAGGCCAGCGGCGGCGGCTCGATCGTGCTGGTCGGCTCCCAGTCGATGTGGCTCCCGCCGAAGATGCCCCAGATTGCCTACGCCTCCGCCAAAGGTGCCCTGGTATCCGCGATGTACCACATGGCGACCGAACTCGGGCCCGACCGCATCCGGGTCAACATGGTGGTTCCCACCTGGATGTGGGGCCCCATGGTCGAGATCTACGTGAAGTGGCAGGCCAAGGAACGGAAGCTGTCGGAGGACGAGATCAAGGCAGAGATCACCGCGAACATGCCCCTGGGCGAGATACCCGCCGACGAGGACGTGGCCGATGCGGTGACCTTCTTCTGCTCGGATCGCTCGCGAATGATCACCGGCGAGACCCTGATGGTCAACGCCGGCGAACTGCTGCGCTGACCGAACCTCAGCGGTCGAAAAGGAGCAAGCCATGGCTTCCACCGGGCTCACGGCTTCGGATCTGGTCGAGATCGAGCGGATCAAACGCCTCAAATACAAGTACATGCGATGCATCGACCAGAAGCTCTGGGACGAGATCGCGGAGTGCTTCACCCCCGACGCCACGGCGGCCTACAGCAGCGGGAAGTACTCCTTCAAGGGCGCCGAAGCCATCGTGGAGTTCCTGCGCAAGTCGATGGGATCCGAGACGTTTCACTCGAGCCATCGGGTGCACCATCCCGAGATCGACTTCACCAGCGAGACCACGGCCACCGGTATCTGGGCACTGGAGGACGTCGTGATCGACACCCAGTGGCAGATCACCATCCGCGGTGCCGCCTTCTACCAGGACGAGTACCAAAAGGTCGACGGGGAATGGAAGATCAAATCCACCGGATACCGTCGGACCTACGAGGAGATCCAGTCGCGCAAGGAGATGCCCGGCCTCAAGTTGACCGCCAGCTGGTGGACCACCGACGGCCGCAGCGAAATCGACGTCTAGTCGCCTCGACTTCGCTCGCCTTCGGCTCGCTGCGCGGCCTTCGGCCTTGCGAATGGCGTTAACCCGCCGCGAGGCGAGCCGCAGGTTCGCCGTGCGGGCAGGCGGGCTCTGCCCGCCGATAACCCGCCAAACGAGCCATGAGCCGAAGCCCCCCTCGCCGCATCGGGGCCAGCTACGGGAGCTTGTACAGACGCTGGCAGGTTTCCGCCGTGACCTTGCGCACGGCCTCGGACGAGAGACTGCTGAGCGCGTGATCGATGGCCCGGCGTGAGTTCGGCCAGGTGCTGTCGGGGTGCGGGTAGTCACAGGCCCACATGAAGTTGTCGGGGCCGAGCAGCGGAATCAGTTGCGCGCCCAGGGGCTCCTCCTCGAAGGTGGCGTACACCTGGCGCCGGAAGATCTCGCTGGGACGGGTCTTGATGCTGTATTCGGGATGGGGTGAGCAGTGCTTCTCGAAGGTCGCGTCCATGCGCGCCACGAGATACGGCATCCAGCCCACCCCCGACTCGGCGAGCACCAGCTGAAGACGCGGGTTCCGCTCGAGTGCCCCGGAAAATATCATGATCGAGAAGGGCTCGTCGAGCTGCATCGGCGCAATCGCCGCGAATCCCGCGATCTGCCATCCGCCCTTCATGATGTCGAGCTGCTGGGTTCCCCGGCCGATGTGAAAGCTGATGGGAAGCTCGGCTTCGGACGCCGCCGCCCATAGCAGATCCCAGATGGGGTCGGCGACATCGGTCTCGGAGAAGTGCAACAGGGCTCCTCGATGTCCGAGATCCACCACCCGGTGCAGCTCGTCGACAGCCTCCCGCGGAGACGCGGTGGGCAGGACCGCCAGGGCGCTCAGGCGATCGGGCAGGTAGCGGTTGAACTCCTCGGCGGCCCAATCGTTCCAAGCCTGAAGGGTGAGGCGTTTGAGCTCCGGGTCGGGAATCGGAAACCCGAACAGCGTCCCGGGGCCGTACACGATGGACGCATAGATGTCGTCGCGGTCCATGTCCTCCATGCGAAGCTTGGGATCGCTGGGCCGTAACGGGTCGTAGTCCGGATCGACGCGGTCCAAGGCCATGGGGAAGTTCGGAATCTTTCCGCTCGGTCCCATCATCTGGTCGCCGGCGAGCCAGAAGGACATGTCGCCGCGGTCTTCCACATGGGGGCCCGCCCGGTGAAACTTCCGGGGCAGGCGGCTCGTCCACACGTCCCGCGGCAGGTTGTAGATGTCGAGGTGGTCGTCGCAGGAATAGATTCGGTGTTGGCTGGTTGACGGGGTCATATCGAGACCTCCAGACAGTTCACACGCCTACAGAATCGCCTTGGCCCGCTTGTACTCGGCGATTTCGTCCCAGGAAATCCCGAGCTCGAGCAGCACCTCTTCGGTGTGCTGGCCGTGCTCGGGCGCCGACTTCAGCGCGGGCGCCACTTCATCGAACTGCACCGGGCTTTGCGCCAGCTTGAATCGCGAGCCGTCGCTGCCCTCGACCTCGGGGAGATAGCCGTTGGCGATCACCTGCCGATCTTCGTGAATCTCGCGCGGCGTCTGCATCGGCGCCCAGACGCCGTCCATCGTATCGAGCTTCTCCCGCCATTCGTCGAGGGTGCGGGACGCGAAGACGCGATCCAGCTCGTCCACGCAGGCCTCCCGGTTCTCGAAACGCTTGGTGCCCTCGGCGAAGCGGGGATCGTCGATCAGGTCCGGGCGGTCGAGGTGACGGCAGAAGTCGGCCCAGAAGCGGTCGGGCTGCAGCATGATCAGGATCAGCCAGCGATCGTCCTTGGTGCGGTACTGGTTCACCAGCGGATTCGGAGCCAGCTTCCGGTTGAAGGTCGGGAACTTCGGAAGGAACGGACTCGACGTGATGTCCGGCGAAAGCACCCAGCACGCGGTCCCGAGGAGCGAGATGTCGAGCACCGACGGCTTCCCCGATCGCTCTCGTCGGAACAGCGCCGCCGCGATCCCCCCCGCGATCGTCAAGCCCCCAATTCCGTCGCCGAAGGCGGGCCGCTGACCAACCGGGTGCTCGGCATCGGGCACGCTACCGGTGAAGGCCGCGGCGAGTCCGCCCCGCGCCCAGAACGACGCCCCGTCGTAACCGCCCTTCTCGGCGTCCGGGCCCCGAGCGCCCTGGCCAGACCCTCGCACGTAGATGATGTTGGGATTGCGGGCCCGGATCTGTTCGACGTCGATCTCGAGACGTCGGCGCGCGCCGGGCAAAAAACTGGTCAGGAACACGTCGGAGGTCTCGGCCAGCCGGTAGAGCAGCTCGCGGCCGGCCGGGGCCGCGATGTCGATGCCGATGCTGCGTTTTCCGCGGTTGGGCTGTTCCCACATGAAGTTGAACCCGCCCTTCCCGACCGGCAGCAGACCCGAGGTGATGAGTCCGCGTTGCGGGTCCCCCGTCACGGGGTGCTCGACCTTGATCACGTCCGCTCCCCAGTCCGCGAGAACCGCGCCGGCCGAGGGCACGAACCACCAGTGCGCCACTTCGAGAACGCGAATGCCGGCCAGCGCCTGCTCCATCGCCCACTCCTATCGTTCGATTCGACTCCGAACCGAGTAGACTACACGACCATGGCGTGGGATTTCTCGACGGAGCCCGAATTTCAGGCCCAGCTCGACTGGATGGCCGGTTTCGTGCGCGAGGAGGTGGAGCCCCTCGACCTGCTGTTTCACGACCCCGGCGCCCCCTACGATACCGGCAACCAGCGGGCCCGCCGGATCACGGCACCCCTGAAAGAAAAAGTGAAGGAGCGCGGCCTCTGGGCCTGCCACCTGGGGCCCGAGCTCGGGGGCCTGGGCTACGGCCAGGTCAAGCTCGGACTCATGAACGAGATCCTGGGGCGCTCGGCCTGGGCGCCCAGCGTCTTCGGATGCCAGGCTCCGGACTCGGGGAATGCGGAGATTCTGGCGCACTACGGCAGCGAAGAGCAGAAGCGCCGCTACCTCGAGCCCCTCCTCGCCGGCGACATCGTGTCGTGTTACTCGATGACCGAACCCCACGCCGGCGCCGATCCCAAGATGTTCACCACGAGGGCCGTTCGCGACGGGGACGACTGGGTGATCAACGGGTAGAAGTGGTTCACCTCGAACGCACGCTTCGCCTCGTTCCTGATCGTCATGGCCGTCACCAACCCCGACGTGAGCCCCACCCAGGGCATGTCGATGTTCCTG
The DNA here is from genome assembly GCA_022571825.1 of Myxococcales bacterium. Lineage (GTDB taxonomy): Bacteria > Myxococcota_A > UBA9160 > UBA9160 > SMWR01 > JACZXC01. The sequence continues at coordinate 5,435 of JACZXC010000225.1, forward strand.
GTCCCAATCGAAACTCCCGGCGTTCGGATCCTCCGCCACGTCGGCCTCTTCGGCGAGGCTCCCGGGGAAGGCGCCCACGGCTACATCCGCTACCAAGACGCCCGGGTTCCCGCCGAGTGCCTGCTCGGGACCGAGGGCGCG
>JACZXC010000226.1 GCA_022571825.1 Myxococcales bacterium
CAGCACGAACGGGGTCGCCCAGAGGCTGACCGTCAGCGATGCGTGCACACCGATGAACAGCGCACCGGCCATTGAAACCGCGGCGATGCCGAGAAGCGTTGAGGCCCGCTGGGTCCGTCCGGCGCGGGCGTATTCCTCGGCGAGGGTCTCCGATGTGTACCAGAGGGGCAGGGCGGTTCCCGTGGTTCCGCTGGTCTTTCCGCTTCGCAGCCGCCGACCGGGGATGTCTCGGGCGACGAAATCCTGGGGCCGGGCGGCGTAATCCTGCTTGTCGAGGGGGGGAATCCGGGCGAGGGTACGAGAGAGGGCCTCCTGGGGATCCCGCGCATCCGAAGCCGGCGGTAGGTTCCGGTGGGCCGGTACGTGTCGTCGGCATCGCTCGACCAGCCGGTGAAGCCGGGTTCGTTGGATTTCCCGAAGCGCTTCGAGGGGCCCGAGCTGCGAGCCCTCCCACTCCGCCAGGGTATTGCGGAAGTAGGGCGTGAAGCGCTGGTTCGCCCGGATGCGACCGGCCCAGCCGCAGGTGAGGTTCTGGGCGAAGATGGGAAGCCGGGCATAGAGTCGGTTCACGTTCGCCTCCCGTCGGACGCTCAGTCGGGGAGGTAATCGGGCAGCAACGGAGCCATCCGACGGGCGAGGTCGAGAAAGGCCGCATCGGCGCGCTCGAGGTTTCCCCGCACCACCGGGATCGTGAACCGAACCAGGGATCCGTCGGTCCGGTGCTGCGTGGCCCGGTCCCAGAACTGGTACACGATCTTCTTCCAGTCCTCCGCGATCACCCGGCCCCGGGACTGGTACCAGTAGTAGACGAGCGCCCGGGTCTCGCCCCGGGCGATGGTCAGACGATTGACGCGGATCGGCTCCGCGTCGGGCTGCCCCACCTGGATCGGCGCCACCTCCGCAGCGATGATGTCCCAGCCAGAGCCCGGTAGACAATGTCGGGGTGGGTGGATCGCGGTGGACGACGCGCCGCCCTTCCGCCTCACCTGACTCTCGTGATAGCCCACGTAGACGCTGACGAACTCCAGCGGCTCCAGACGTCGGTAGCTGCAGAGCAGGTAGTCGGTCACGTCCAGTTTGCGGACGATTCCGGCCTCCACGATCTCGCGCTCGCCACAGCTCCAGGGGCCGAGCTCGAGGGGAAATTGCGAGAACTCGATGCGATCCGGGTAGACCGCGTCGGTCGCGAGGAAGTGGTACGTATAGAAGTTGAGCGTGAGGAAGGCGACTGCGACGGCGAGCTTCGTCATGTCGCGGAACTCCGCCGTCTGCGCCGGACGAGCCCCCACGCCAACTGGAGCAGCCAGGCCTCTACCAGCAGCAGCGCGAAGGCGAGGCCGAAGGTGAAGAAGCCCTCGGTCTGATGGATCACACCCTCCGCGGCCGCCTCTCCGAACTGGTGGGTCAGAATCCCCGTCAGTCCCACCCGAAAGGCGTTGACGAGAATCGCGATGGGTATGGTCGAGAGGACGAGGACGACCCGTTCCGTCGGGCTCTTTCGGAAGAAGTAGGCAAACACCACCCCCAGCGTTCCGAGGGCCAGTAGCGAACGGAGGCCGCTGCAGGCTTCGGCGACGAAGAGTCTGGCGGTAGCCAGGTGGATGATGTTTCCCTCTCGGAGAGCGGGCACATTCAGCAGGTGGAGCGCGTCGACTGCCAGGTCGGCGGCGATCAGCTGAAGCGGAAACGACAACATATTCACCAGCGACTGGGGCAGCGGAACCATGAGAAACAGGAAGAACAGGGGAAAGGCGAGGATTCGGAATACCTCCCGGCCCAGCAGCAGCAGCACCAGCCCGATTACGGTGAGGACGAACGCCTCGCGCATGGCCATCTGCTCCACGCCGAGGCGACCGACCATGAGCGCGAGAGACCCCAGGACCAGCGGACCCAGGCCCCACCAACTCGACTCGATGCGAGCGCGCCGCAGCTTGTTCCGCCGCTCCCAGGCGAAGTAGATCGCCAGGGGAGCTACCAGAAAGCCGTGGGAGTAGTCGTCGGAGGTCGACCAGTGGTTGACCATGGCGGTGAGGATCGGACCGAAGACCGCGATGGCGCCGGCGATGACGGCCAGCGTCCGGATCGCGGCAGTACGTCGAGCCGCCGCGTCGAGGGCCAGCGCACTCGACTGCAGGTTCGGTGCGCCCACTTCGGTCGTCATTCGAGTTGGTTCCTCGCCGTGGCTCGGGCCGCGCGTCCTAGAACAGAGCGTAGATGAATGGAGCGACGGCGGAGCCTTCGGTCAGCACGATCAAGACCGAGAGCAGGAGCATCGTCACCACGATCGGCCCCAGCCACCATTTCTTGCGAACCCGCATGAACGCCCAGAGTTCGCTGAAGATGCTCAGCCGACCCAGAATGCCGCCTCGAGAACGCACCATCGGTTTGCCTCACTTCGCCGGTCCCGCCGGCCATCGGTTTCAATCGAGCTCGAATCGCTCGCGCCAGTCGAAGTCCTCGTGCAGAGCGGGCTGGTCCTCCTTCAGAAGGATCTGGTTGCCCAGGACCAGAATATCCATGTCCGTCCGCATGAAACAGAGGTACGCGTCGCTGGGGCTCATGACGATGGGTTCCCCGCGAACGTTGAAGGAGGTGTTGATCAGCACCGGGCAGTCGGTGCGTCGGTCGAACTCCGCGAGCAGGTCGTAGAACTCCGCATGCGACTCCCGGGTGACCGTCTGCAGCCGGGCGGATCCATCCTTGTGGGTCACGGCGGGAATCTCCTTCCCGTGCTTCACCTGGCAGACCAGAAGCATGTAGGGGCTCTCGCGGTCGATTTCGAACCAATCCGAGGCCTTCTCCGCGAGGACCGCGGGAGCGAAGGGCCGGAAGCTCTCGCGGAACTTGATCTTCAGGTTGACCCGCTTCCAATTGTCTCGATTCCGCGGGTCCGCGAGGATGCTGCGGCTGCCGAGGGACCGGGGGCCCCACTCCATGCGACCCTGGAACCACCCGATCACCGCCTGGTCTTCATCGATGCGCCGGGCGGTTTCACCGAGCATCGCGCTTCGGGACACCGCGCGGTACGGGGCCCCGCGTTGATCGAGATGGCTTCGGATCTCCTCATCGGTGTAGGCTGGCCCCCAGAAGGCGTGATCCATCCGGCAATTTCGCGGGTTGTCCAGCACGGCGTTGTGCACAAACAGGGCCGCACCCAATGCTCCCCCAGCGTCGCCCGCGGCGGGCTGGACCCAGAGCTGATCAAAGGGGCCCTCGCGGATGATTCGCCCGTTCACGACGCAATTGAGAGCAACGCCACCCGCCATGCACAGGTTCGCCAATCCGCTTCGCGCGTGGAGATCCCGGACGATGCTCAGGACGATCTCTTCGGTCACGCGTTGAACGCTGGCGGCCATATCCCAGTGGAACTGCTCCATCTTCGCCCTTGGGTCGCGACGGGGGTGGTTGAACAGGGAGTCGAAGTGGCGATTCGTCATCGTCAGACCGGTGTCGTAGCCGAAGTACTTCATGTTGAGGCGGAATGAACCATCCGGGTGCAGGTCGACGAGCTGGTCGAGAATCCGTGCGGCGTACTTCGGTGTCCCGTAGGGGGCCGCGCCCATCACCTTGTACTCCGCGCTGTTGACCTTGAATCCCAGGTAGTAGGTGAAGGCGCTGTACAAGAGTCCGAGGGAGTGCGGGAACCGGATCTCGCGCAGTAGCTCGAAGCGATTGCCGCGGCCAACGCCCTGGGTCGTGGTAGCCCATTCTCCCACGCCATCGCATGTGAGGATCGCGGCTTCCTCGAAGGGAGAAGCCAGGAAGGCCGAGGCCGCGTGAGACTGGTGATGCTCGGCGAAGAGCACCTCGCCCTCGTAACCGAGCCGCGAGCGGATCGCGTTCGGGATCCACAGCTTTTCTTTCAACCAGATCGGGATCGACCGGGTGAAAGAGGGGAGCGAGCGCGGGAAGGTGGCGAGATAGGTCATCAAGATTCGTTCGAATTTGATGAAGGGCTTGTCGTAGAACGCGACGTAATCGATGTCTCCGATCTCGAGGCTCGCCTCCTTCAGGCAATAACCCACGGCATTGACCGGCAGGTCGGGGTCGTGGCGCTTGCGCGTGAAGCGCTCTTCGTGGGCCGCGGCCACGAGGTGCCCATCGCACACCAGCGCCGCGGCGGCGTCGTGGTAGAAGCTCGAGATTCCGAGAATGTTCAAGGGGTCGCCTTTGCGCTTACGAAGTCAGTTTGGCGCGCTCGAGGTCGGGCTTCGCCGTATCCGCATCCGACCAGGCGGAATCGGCGCAGCGCCGGCGCCCGAGCGGGTCGCTGCGACCGATCGCCATCGCGAGGCCCATGGGTCCGATCAAGGCCCCGTAGAAGAGCACCAGCAGCAGCGTGGTCTGAACCGACCCGAAACGGCCCTCGATCAGCATCCAGCCCCCGAGAAGCCGCCGCCCCACTGACGCCCGGTCGCTCACGGCTTGCCTCCAAGATCTCGTTCGGCGCGTCATCGCCCCGAGTAAAGGGTGGGGGCCAGTGTCTTCAGAGCCTGACCCCGCCCGGCTCTATGGGTTGCTTCACCCACATGCAAGTTCGCCACCAACCCCCTGGTCAAACGCCGTTATTTCTATCTGCAGGAGCCTACGCGGCGAGTGAGGGTGGATTCACAGGGGTGGCGAGAAGCGTACCACCCGCGCACGGACATGCCGGTCCCGCCGATGACCCTTTATTATCTCTCCTTCGGGCGAAAAAGGGAACACGAGCACCCTCCAGCCGGCCGATATAGGAAGTTTATTTCCTAGGTGGAAATCTTCTTCCCATTGAGAGAAAATTCTTACACACTACGGACAGAAAGGGCAGTCGGGGCGGGAGCCGTGAGCCGGGCCCTGGCACGAAACTCGCAGGGCAAGCAGGAGGTGGGCCTCCACGGACGGGACCGCAGCGCCTTGCCCTGGTTGAGCTCTAGGGGAGCAATTCGCTGATGGCCGATCAATTTCGCGTTCTCGTAATCGACGACGACCCGGGTGTTCGTGACTACATGGAGGCCCTGGTCTCGCGCCAGGGGTATCGCGTGTTCGCCGTGGCGGACGGCGAGCAGGCGCTCGAGACCCTGGATAACACCCGACCCGATGTCGTGACCCTCGACGTGGTCCTACCCGGCATCGATGGTCTCGAAACGCTCAGTCGACTCAAGCAGCGGCTGCCCGACGTTCCCGTCGTCATGCTCTCGGGCCACGGACAGGCGCGCACGATCGTCGAGGCGATGCGTCTGGGAGCATCGGACTTCCTGCGGAAACCGTTCGAGGTCGAGGAGCTCGAGCTGGCCTTCCAGAAGGCCCTGGAAAAGCGCGCGCTCAAGCAGGAGGTGGAGCGATTGCGCGGTCGCGCGCGGTCGGAAACCGAGCTCCTGCTCTTGTGCGGGGACAACCCGAAGATGAAGGAGATCCGCGACATCATCGAACAGGTCGCGGACACGGACATCACCATCCTGATCCGAGGCGATTCCGGCACCGGCAAGGAGTTGGTCGCGCGGACCCTGTTCCAGCTCTCCAGCCGGCGCGATAAGCCGTTCGTGAAGGTGAATTGTGCCGCCTTGCCCTCGGAGTTGCTCGAGAGT
>JACZXC010000004.1 GCA_022571825.1 Myxococcales bacterium
GCCCTCCGCGAGGGCCTGGGCGGCGACGGTTCCGGGAAGTCCGCGCAGATTGGGCACGACCAGCGCCACTTTCGACGCGTGCCGCGCGGCGGCCTGGGTCACCGCTGTGCCGGCTAGACAACGCAGCGCTTCCGCATCGAGTTTGGCGCCGTCCCCGAGGCCGATCAACAAAACCCGCTGCGCCCGGATGTTGCCATCGGGATACAGCAGGAGACTTTCGCGCTCCTTGCCCCGAAAGTCCCCGCTCGCCAGCACCGAGGTGATGCGACCGCCCAGTGCGCGATCGAGGGCTGCGGCGCGGGAGGGCAACCGGATCTTGTCGGCGTCGACGTGGGCCAGGGGCAGGGCCAGTAGATCGACCGCCGCGGTCAACGGGCTCTGGGTATCGACGGTGACGCGCATCACTCCTCCTATGATTTCTGCCTGGTCGACGCCGGGATTGGTTGAACTCGTTCAGGACGTTACCTAGACTCGCGAGCTTCACAGTGAGAGAGCCATGGGGTGCATCATCGTCGGGGCGGCGATGGGGGGACGTCTCGCGAGCCTCGATGCGCTGAGCTTGATTTGGCAGGCGAGTTGGATCGTTCAGCTCGTCATTCTCCTGTTGGCCCTGCTTTCGGTGTGTTCCTGGGCCATCATCGCGGCCCGCTGGCGTGAACTGTCGCGTGCCGAGCAGGATAGCGAGGCTTTCCTCGAGATCTATCACGACGGTCCCCTCGATACCGCGTATTCCGCCGCCCGGGATTTCGACCACAGCCCGCTGGCTGCGATCTTCCTGTCCGCCCACGCGGAAATGAGCCGGCTGGCTCGCTTGGAGGGCAAGGCGGCGCCCACCGAGCTCGAGGAGAGCCAGCTCGATGTCCTGGCTCGCCAGATCGGCTGGACAGCCTCGCGGGAATCCCTTCGGCTGGAGCGCGGGCTGCCGTTCCTGGCGACGACCGGCAGCGCCGCGCCGTTCATCGGCTTGTTCGGAACCGTGGTGGGTGTCATCAACGCGTTCCAGGGAATCGGCCGGGCGGGGTCGGCGAGCCTGGCGGTGGTGGCGCCGGGCATTGCCGAGGCGCTGATCGCCACCGCTGTCGGGCTTTTCGCCGCGATCCCCGCGACGGTTTTCTACAACGTCTTCGTGGGCAAGCTGCGGGGAATCACGTCGGCTATCGAGCTGTTCTCGGACGAATTCGAGGGCGATCTGCGCCGGCTCGCGGGCACCGAATCCATAGCGCGCCGCGCCGCGCGCGGGTGAGCGGCGTGGCGATTTCGCAGCTCGGCTCGGTTCACCGCCCCATTTCGGAGATCAACGTCACCCCCTTCGTCGACGTGATGCTGGTTCTCCTGGTCATTTTCATGGTGACGGCTCCTCTGATGCACCAGGGAATCGACGTCGACCTGCCGGAGACGACGGCCCAGCCACTTCGGATTCGGTCCGAGCCGTTGATTCTGACCGTCAAGAAAGACGGCCGCTATTACATCGCGCGGAAGCAGATTCCCGAAGCCGAGCTCAGCCAGAAGCTCCAGGCGATCTTTGCCGGGCTGGATCGCAAGGAGATCTTCCTGCGGGCCGACCGGGAAACGCCCTACAAGTGGGTGGTGCGAGCGTTGGCGGCCGCCCGCGAGGCGGGTGCGACGAAGCTCGGCATCGTGACCGAGCCCGAGTCCTAGCTCTCCGCGGGGTCGTGGGGTGGCATCGGCAAGGGTGGTCGGGTTCGATCTCGGTGAGACGCGGCGACGGGAAGCTCGCCGTGCCCTGGCCCTCTCGGCGGGTGCGCATCTGGTGCTGCTGGGGCTGCTGCTCGCGATTCCCGAGACCGACCCGGTGGTGCTCCCGGGCGTGATTGCGGTGGAGCTGGTGGCGGCACCATCGCCGCCACGCCGCGTGGCCAGGCGGCCCGAACCCATCGCGTCGCCTCCGGTCCCCCAGAAAGTGGTGCTGCCCGAAGAGCCCGTGCTGCCCGAGCCCGTCGTGGACCTAGAGAAGGAGTACCAAGATCTGATGGCGCAGCTGCGCGAGGAGCTCGGTGAGGTGGCACCCGAGCTCGCCGCGGCAAGGACCGAGGCCGCCGCGGAATCGGGGGGTCTCGCCGTCTCGCCCGAGGTGGCGGCCTGGATTCGGAGTGCGAAGATCCATGTGCGAAGTGCCTGGGTGCTTCCGCCGGGATTCCGGACCCAGCTGCTCCAGACCCACGTCGCGGTGGATCTCGCCGCCGGGGGGAGTGTGATCGGGGAGCCGCGGGTGGTGCGGCGCTCCGGGAACCCCTGGTACGACGAGAACGTGGTCCGGGCGATCCAGAAGGCCAGTCCACTGCCGGCTCCGCCAGAGGCGGGTGAGTGGGCCTTCGTGTTCGTTCCAGAGGACAGTTACTGATGGCAAGAGTACTGTCCCTGCTGGGCGCGCTGTCCCTCGCGGCATGCTGGCCCGCGGCGGCGCAGGAGCGGCCGGTGGTGGTGGTGACGCCCGGGACGGAGCACCGCTACCGCGTGGCCGTGCAGCGCTTCGCGGATCTTTCGAGCCAGCCGGACTCGAGCCGTGCGTTGTCTTTTCGTCGCGATCTGGTCGAGGCTCTCGACTTCTCGAGCGTGTTCGTGAGTCTGGACCTCGGGGCATTCCTGGGCCCCGAGGTCACGGAAGCCGTGGACGCTCCTCCGATCTGCTCCGACTGGGTCCAGATCGGTGCCGACGCCCTCGTGCAAGGAGAGATCCGGGCGATGACCGGGCGGACCGAGGCGGAATTCAGTGTCTGGGACACAGCCCGCTGTCGGCGGCTGCTCCGTCGGCGCCACGCCGCCCCCGCCGGCGAAGTCCGGTTCGTCGCCCGGCGCATCGCCGACGATGTCGCGGAGGCTTTCACGGGGGTGCGTGGCGTCGCCGCCACCGAGCTGTCCTTTGTTTCGGATCGCGGAGGAACCCCCGAGATCTACGTCATGGACGCCGACGGTGGCCACCCGCGGTCGGTCACGTCGAACGGCTCCATCAACAATTTCCCGTCCTGGTCTCCGGACGGGAAATCCATCCTGTACACGTCGTACCGCTCGGGGAATCGGCCCAAGCTCTTTCTCACCACCCGGGGCCGCCGCCGGTCGGGTTCGCTCCTTCCCCGGCTCAATTCCGATCTGCCGCAATACCGGGCGGTCTTCGATCCCACGGGGAGGATGCTGGCGGCGGTGCTCAGCGCCGACGGAGCAGCGGAGATTTTCACGGTTCGCTCCAACGGCCGCCGCCTGCGTCGGCTGACGAAAAACCGGGCCATCGACATCGCGCCAACCTGGTCGCCGGACGGCAGGCGGATCGCGTTCGTATCGGACCGGTCGGGATCGCCGCAGATCTACATCATGGACGCCGACGGCAGAAACGTTCGCCGCCTGACCTACCAGGGGACGTACAACACGCATCCGGCCTGGTCGCCGGAGGGGGGATGGATCGTCTATGAAACGCGGTTGAAGGGGCAGTTCGACATCTGGTTGATCGATCCCGAGGGAAATGTCAACGTTCCGCTGGTATCGCATCCCCGCAGCGACGAGTCGCCGGCATGGGCACCCAATGGACGGAAACTCGCGTTCAGCTCGACGAGGCGAGGCGCAGCGGACATCTACATCATCGACCTGAGCGGGGACAACCTGCGGAGGCTCACGTCGAGGGCTGGGCACAACACGAGTCCGGCATGGGGACCACAGCCGCGCTAGAACCGGGCGTGGCGGTGGAGGAGGGAGGGAACGATGGATAGCCGTGGGGTGGCGAGATGGGCCGCCATCGCGCTCGCGTTGGGGGCCCTGGCGACGGGCTGTGTGACGGTGGCCGAATTCCGCAAGCTCGAGCGCGAGGTCATCGACATGAAGCGCGGTGGTGGCGGCGGGGGCCTCGGGGTGGGTAGCGAGCGTCTGGCGGATCTCGCGGCTCAGGTGGAGAGCCTCGAATCCCAGATTGCACGGCTCGAGGGTCGGCTGGAGGTGACCGAACACGACGTGGGGGCGGCGGTCGCCGAGGCCCGTGCGGCACGCGCCGACGCCGCATCGGCCGCATATCGGGCCGAGCCCGCGGATGAGGAGGCCCCGGAAGGGACCCCCGAGGAATCCGGCGACGATGAGGCGGCTCTTCCGGCTTCGAACGATGTGCGTGCCTACCGCGCCGCCTACGGGGCGTGGCGAAGTCGAGATCTGCCCGCTTGTATTGACCAGTTTCGCCGGTTTCTACAGAATTACCCGGATTCCGCCTACGCGGATGACGCGACCTACTGGATGGCGGATTGCTACTTCAAGGATGGGGACTTCAAGACCGCGATTCTGCGGTTCGATGCCGTGGTCGTCCGGTATCCGACGGGCAATAAAGCTGCGGACGCGCTCTACCGAGAGGGTGAGGTCCTGCTTCGGCTGGGGCGCAGCCGGGTGGCCGGCAGGGCATTCGAGCGAGTGCTGCGCGAGTATCCGGATTCGGCTCGTGCCCCAGAGGCGCAACGACAACTGGATCTTCTCGGATCCGGATGAGCGGGGGGGAACGTTGAAGAAGCGGGATGTTCAGAAGTTGCACAAGATCTTGTTGGCCCACCGCGAGCAGCTGGTGGGACACACCAAGCGCGTTCTCGACGACGAGATCCACGTCGATCCGGACGACTTCCCCGATGAGATGGACGCGGCGTCGTCGGAGGTGAATCTCCAGTTTGCCGGTCGCCTGCGCGAGCGCGAGCAGGGGTTGCTGGCGAAGATCGACGCCGCCCTGGTGAAGATCGAGGAAGGCGAGTACGGGGCCTGCATCAGCTGCGGGGAGGAGATCGGCGTCAAGCGGCTCGAGGCGCGACCCGTGGCCGAGCTCTGCATCGACTGCAAGTCGGAGCAAGAGAAGCTCGAACGCCGAACGGGCTAGGCCCGACCCGGCTCGAGAACCCCCATGCCCGAACGCGAGGTCGTTCTCGGTATCGAGAGTTCCTGCGACGAAATGGCCGCCGCCGTGGTCCGCCGGGGTCGTGAGATCGTGGCCAGTGTGGTTCGGGGCCAGGCCGAGGTACACGGGCCCTACGGAGGCGTGGTGCCCGAGCTGGCCTCGCGGGCCCACGTGCGGACGGTTTCCGCGGTGGTGAAAGCGGCTCTCACGGAAGCCGAGCTTACTGTAGAGCACCTCCACGCCGTGGCCGTGACCGCGGGACCGGGGCTCGTGGGCTCCCTGCTGGTGGGTCTCTCATTTGGAAAGGCGCTGGCCTATCGCCTGGGGATCCCCGTGGTGGGCGTGCATCACGTCATGGGGCATCTCGCTGCTGCGGAGTTGGCCGACGACCGGCTGCGCCCTCCCTACCTGGGTCTCGCCGTCTCGGGGGCGCACACCGCTCTCTATCGGCTCCGGGTCGATGCGGCGCCGCTCTTGCTCGGTCAGACCCGCGACGACGCGGTGGGCGAGGCTTTCGACAAGGTCGCCAAGCTCCTGGGGCTATCGTATCCGGGCGGCCCCGCGGTGGCTGCGGCCGCGGTCGCCGGGAATCCGCGAGCGGTGGCATTTCCGCGTCCGATGGCGAGTGCCGACGGCCTCGACTTCTCGTTCAGTGGTCTGAAGACGGCGGTGGCTCTCGAGGTGGAGCGCCGCGGTCGGGGTTCGCCGCTTTCGCCCGGAACTGTGTCGGACCTGGCAGCTTCGTTCGAGGCGGCGGCGGTCGACGTGCTGGTGGCGCGGGCTCGCACCGCCATGGCCCAAGAGCAACAGACGCGACTCGCCGTCGTCGGAGGGGTGGCCGCCAATACCCAGCTCCGACAGCGCATGGCGGCAGCGGCCGATCAAGACGGCTTCGAGGTCGTATTTCCGCCCCCGGCCCTGTGCACGGACAACGCGGCGATGATCGCCGCCGCGGGATTCGCTCTGTTGGCTCGAGGGGAACGGCACGGCCTCGGACTCAATGCCTTTTCACGCGTTCCCATCGATGCGCCGCCCTGGATGTCGTCGGCGTCCTCGTGAGCGCGGCGGCGGTCCGCTCGTTCCTGGCGCGGCACGCGCTGCTGGCGCGGCGCGACCTGGGCCAGAATTTCCTCTTCGATGAGAATCTGGCCCGTCGCCTCGCCGTGCTCTCTGGAGTCGAGGCGACGGATACTGTCGTCGAGATCGGCACCGGGCTCGGCACGCTGACCCGCGCCCTGGCCGAGCGCGCGTCACGGGTGGTGACCCTCGAGGTGGACTCGGGTCTCGTGGCGGCCCTGCGCGCCGAGTCGATGCTCCCCGACGGCGTCGAGCTGATCCACGCCGATGTGTTGAAGTTCGACCTGGCGGGCCTGGTTCGGACCGCCCGCCCCCCGATTCGCGCCGTCGCCAATCTTCCCTACTCGATCGCGGCGCCGATCCTGCGGCGGCTTCTCGATCTGCGGGCGTCGCTGGTGGACTGGTCGGTGATGCTCCAGCGCGAGGTGGCCGAGCGAATCTGCGCGACACCCGGCCAGCGGGCTTATGGCTCGTTAACGGTGCTGCACGCACTGTGCGTCGAGGCGACTCCATCGATGCGCCTCGAGCCCCGTTGCTTCTATCCGGTGCCCCGGGTTCGCTCGACGTTTCTCAGGTTGAGACCTCTCGACCGGCCCCTCGTCAGCGAACCCGAGTTCGCATGGGTGGAGCGCGTCTCGCGCGCCGCCTTCTCGCACCGGCGCAAGACCCTGGTGAATTCACTCCGCAGTTCACTCAAGCCGCGTCCCGGTCCCGGTTCCATTGAGCGCGCCCTGGAGCGCCTCGAGTTGTCGCCGCGCATCCGCGCCGAACGGCTGGCTCCCGGACAGATCGTCGACCTCGCCCGGGCATTGGCCTCCCAGAATGCCGAGCCGGGGGGATCCGGGTAGTGGATCCCGTGGAGATCGAACGGCACCTGATCGAGCTGGCGGAGGCCGCCGGCCTCGAGGTACGCGGCCTGACGGGTGGTGCCTTCCAGCCAAGCGAGCCTGAGGCCTCCAGCGGCGTCTGCCGTGTGCGGGACTCCATCTGGGTGCTGCTGGCTCCCTCGGATTCGGTCGAGGAACACATTTCGGTGCTGGTTTCAGCGCTGGAGACCCACGCGGCCGGTTTCCTGGAGGATCGCTACCTGCCGCCGGCGGTGCGCCAGCGGATCCGAGGCCGACCGGTGTAATCGGCCTCCTGGGGAAATGGGGGTCATCGCGGGACCCGAGGGCTCGCCTTGACACCCGCGGCGCTGTCCCCATATGCTCATGGGTGCCAGAGGGGTCTCGCACGGTGCGATCTCTATCTGGCGGAACGAGATAGAACCCGAGCGCGCTGCGCCGGGAACGCAGAGACGACGCCTCGCATCGCCCAGTGGAAACGCTCGGATCCGGCAGTGGACCGAGACGGGGGCGGCTCTAGGCAGACTCGCGGGCCGATCCCGTGAGCGATGCCGCGCCTCCGAGCTCTTTGGAAGGCGCGTTTTTGTTCCTCGGACTCCGCGCAGGTCGTGGAGGCGTCATGTCGACAGTCACCGCCGAGTCCACCCGCGAGCACCGGATCACCCTTCCCATTCTCGCCCGCCGCAAGCGTCGGGGTGCGAAAATCTCGATGCTCACCGCCTACGACTACACCTTCGCGTGCATCTTCGACACCGCGGGAATCGACATCCTGTTGGTGGGCGACTCCCTCGGGAACGTGGTCCAGGGCCGGGAGACGACGCTGCCCGTCACCCTGGATGAGATCATCTATCACACGCGACTGGTCTCGCGCGGGGTCCGCCGGTCGCTCCTGATCGCCGACCTGCCCTTTGGCAGCTACCAGATATCGAACCGGACGGCTGTGGCGAGCGCGGTGCGCTGTGTGAAGGAGGGGGGTGCCCACGGCGTCAAGCTCGAGGGCGGCACAGCGGTTGCGGACGCGATCCGGCGAATCGTGGCTGCCGAGATCCCGGTGATGGCCCACGTCGGTCTCACCCCCCAGGCGATTCATCGCATGGGGGGGCACCGCGTGCAGGGTCGCACCCCGAAGGGCCGGGCGCGGGTCCTGGCGGATGCGCGGGCCGTGGAAGAGGCCGGCGCCTTCGCCGTCGTGTTGGAAGGGATACCGGCGGATCTCGCCGGCGAGATCACCCAGTCGCTCTCGATTCCGACCCTCGGCATCGGGGCCGGGGTCCACTGCGATGGCCAGGTGCTGGTCATGCACGACTTGCTCGGCCTCAGCGACTGGACCCCGAGCTTCGTCAAGCAGTACGCGAATCTCGGTGCGCTGGCTTCGCAGGCGGCGCGGCGCTTTGCCGAGGAAGTCTCCCACGGGAAGTTTCCGGACGAGGAGCACTCCTACCGGTGAGCCCCATGCGGGTGGTGAAGACCGTCCACGAGCTGCAGGCCATGGCGGATCTCGAGCGCCGCGCGGGCTCTCGAATCGCACTGGTCCCCACCATGGGGGCTCTTCACCGCGGCCACCTGTCCCTGATCGACATCGCCCGACGGCACGCCGACCGGGTCTGGGTATCGATCTTCGTCAACCCGAGCCAGTTCGACGCCGCCGGGGATCTCGAGGCGTATCCGCGCCCCCTGGCCGCGGACCTCGCCGCTTGCCGCGGTAAAGGGGTCGACGCCGTGTTTGTTCCCGAAGCCCGCGAGATCTATCCCGCGGGCAGTCAGACCTGGGTGAACGTGACCGAGCTGAGCCGACCGCTCTGCGGCACTTCCCGGCCCGGTCATTTCCGGGGGGTGACGACGGTCGTCGCCAAGCTATTGATCGCGGCGAAGCCCCACGTTGCCGTGTTTGGCGAGAAAGACTTTCAGCAGCTCGCCGTGATTCGGCGGATGGTTCGCGACCTGGGCCTCGACGTCGAGATCGTCGGGGGGAAGACCGTGCGCGAGTCCGATGGATTGGCGCTGTCGAGCCGCAATCAACGCCTGGATACCGGGGCCCGACGCCAGGCCCGGGTGCTCTCGAAGTCCCTCGATGCTGCGGAGCGGGCGGTCGCGGCGGAGGAGCGCGACAGCGCGCGCCTCCTCCATCTCGTGAGGTCCGAAATCGAGAAAGCGCCTCGCGCCGAGATCGCCTATGTCGAGCTCAGGGATCCGGAATCCCTCGAGCCGGCGCCTCCGCGGCTCACCGGCTCCACGCTCTTGGCCCTCGCCGTCGGGTTCCGACCCAACCCGGGCGCGACCGGGGCGCCGGTGCGACTGATCGACAATCGGGTATTGCATCTGCCGCCCGAAGAGGAGAACTCCCCGTGACCCGTACCCTGCTCAAGTTCAAGATTCACCTGGCCACTGTCACCGAGGCCAATCTGGAGTACGAGGGGAGCGTGACGATCGATCGCGACCTCATGAGAGCGGCCGACATCGCACCCTACGAGCAGGTCGAACTCAGCCTCACGACCGGGTGATCATCTGTTCCTAGGTCCAGGTGGACGAATCCCGGGTCCGCGGCTGGCAGGCCACGCGCGTTTTCGTGGATGGGGCCAATCGCATTCGAAACGGACGCCTTCGAGACGGATGCCGATCGACGGGTCGAGTGCCGGCCTTGCTTCGAAGGGCGAACCCCCCGGGCCCGAGATCCCCCGGCCCCCGAGGAATCGGTACCTTGTCTCTCGATGGCCGATGACGGGTCGGATCGGAAAGTCATCGCCACGAATCGCAGGGCGCGGTACGAGTACGAGATCCTCGACACGCTCGAGGCGGGCGTGGTGCTTCAGGGGCCCGAGGTCAAGTCGCTCCGCGCCGGGAAGGCCAATCTCGCCGAGGCCTACGCGACGATCCGGGGCCGAGAGGTCTTCCTGATCGGGGCCCACATCCCTCCCTATCCCCAGGCGGGACGGGGCAATCCGGATCCGCTTCGTGAGCGGAAGCTGCTGCTCCACCGATCCGAGATCGTGCGACTGCAGGGTCGGATCGGCGAACGCGGACTCACGCTGATCCCGCTCCAGCTGTACTTCAAGGGCGGCCGCGCCAAGCTGATGCTGGCCGTGGCGCGGGGCAAGCGCCGATACGACAAGCGCCAGGCAATTCGTCAGCGCGAGTCCGAACGCGAAATACGGCGAAGCCTCCGCGCCCGGGGCAGGTCGCGGTCGTGACGCAGGTCCGCGGTTTGGAGGCGATGCTCGGGATTGCCGGGCTCGCGCTGGGCTGCGCGGCGAGAGGGGAGTTCGCCGTCTCGAGCCTCCCCTACACACCCGACCGCCATGACTACCGGGCGTTTCGCGAGCTGCACCCCGAGCTGCTCGAGCCCAATTACCTGCCGTTCATGCTGCACCGGTTCCGGGCGTCGCATGGAGAGGGCGATGTTCTCGCCTTCTGCCGCTGGCCGCTGGAGGACATGCCGATTCCCGTCTACGTGCCGCGGCCGGTGATTTCGGAGGCGGTGCAGAATGAGTTCGATCCCAAGGACCCCGATGCCTATGTGGCGGCCGTGGGCGCGGCCCTCGATGTCTGGGAGGCGGGGCTCGGAGGGCTGGTCGGATTCGAACGCGTGGACCGGCGCGAAGACGCGAGACTCCAGATCACCCTCGTGGCGACGGAGGGGCCCCGGGAATCGGGAGATCGCCAGCTGCTGGGCCGCATCGATCTGCGCCAGGCCTGCCGGGTACACGGGTGGGAGACGGAGGGCGATCGCCTGGCGGTGACCTTTGCGGTCCCGGAGGTGCGCATCTATCTGGCGGATCGACACGGGTTGCTCGGTGCGGATCAGGTCGAATGGATCACGCTCCACGAACTTGGGCACGCCCTCGGCATGCGCCGCCACAGCCCGATTCCCTCAGACCTCATGTACGAGATGGTTCGCGATCGGATTCAGGTGGACGGCCTGTCCGTTCAGGACGCCAACTCCTTCATCTCGCTCTACCGGCTCGCGAACGGGACGATCTTCGCGCGGATGGTGCCGGGAGCCGAGATGGCGGATCCGGATTCGCATCCCCCCAGTGGCCCGCCTCGCCTCGACGGCGAGTCCCATGAGGACCCGCGCCTCGGCTTCAGCATCCGTCCGCCGGCGGGTTGGCTTCGCGCCGAAACCGCTCGGGGAATGGTGGCGGTGGACGGGGCGACCTGGGACTACACGGCATCATTGCAGGTGATCGTCCAGCGCTATCCAACCATCGAGGCCTACCTGGATCGCTACGAAAGCTCCTACCGCCGCCACGGCCGCGTTCTGCGAGACGTGACGCTCGAGGTCGACGGCTACCCCGCGCGCCAGCTGATGATCGCCAACACCGATCTCGACGTCGTTGAGGAGATCACTTTCATCGAGGCGGGGGACGGGCGGGTCTTCGTGGTGATCGCCGATTGCCCCCTCGACGCCACCGACGCCTATCGGCCCTGGTTCGACGCCATGCTCGCGTCTCTCGAGATCTGGGACGTGCCGAAGGATTGGCCGTTCAGTCCAGCGCCGCGCCCATGAGGTCCCGGAAGTTATCGCAGTAGAACCGCTGCTTGGTCCTGTCGTCGTGTCGGGCGATGCTGGCCTCGAAGCGCCGGATCGGGTCGCGACCACCCTCGACGTGGGGGTAGTCCGACGAGAACAGGCAGACTTGCTCACCCGCTTGCTCGATGATCCAGCCGGCGTCCTCGGACGGGTAGGGTGTTACCCGGATCTGGCGCTTCACATACTCACTCGGCCGAAGCGTGAGCTTGCGCAGGCGCTCTTCGGTCTTCGAGAACGCGTTCTGGGCCGAGTCGAGCATGCGCATCCAACCGGGTACCCAGGACGCGCCCTGTTCGATGACGCCGCATCGAAGGCTCGGAAACCGCTCGAACACACCGTCGAGGATCATCGTCGCCAGGGTCTGCATCGGGGGGTACGGAATCGCCATGTAGTCGATCGACCGGAAGTTCTCGGCTCCACCGTGGAAGTCGGGTACCGGCGGAAGCCCGTTCTCGAAGTAATTCGGATCGAGCAGGCGACCGCCGCCTCCGACGTGGAACACGATCGGGATCCCCGCCTCCTGGGCCTGAGCCCAGACCGGGTCGAGGCTCACATGGCTCGGCGAGTGGCCGCGGGGGCAGGCGGACGAAATCAGAAGCGCCTTGCATCCCATCTCGATGGCCTCTTTCGCCATCGCCTTGGCCCGGGCGAAATCGGCCAGGGGTACGTAGCCGGTTCCCAGCAATCGGCGGTCGACGGAGCAGAAGTCCAGCATCGCCCGGTTGTGGGCGCGGGCCAGCCCGTAGGCGAAGTCGAGGTCGTCGCCTCCCTCCGCCGCCAGCAGCGGCTTGTTGGTGAAGGTATTGAAGACGAGCTGGCTCGTGAAGCCCAGAAGGTCGAGAGCCCGGCCGCGGTCCTCCTTGAGGAAGGATCCCGTGGCCTTCCAGTTCTTGCGCAGCATGATCTCGTCTTCGTCGCGGGCCCGGTAGTCGGGATCCCGGTGCTGACGCCGAAGCTGATCGATGA
This sequence comes from Myxococcales bacterium, assembly GCA_022571825.1. Classification (GTDB taxonomy): domain Bacteria; phylum Myxococcota_A; class UBA9160; order UBA9160; family SMWR01; genus JACZXC01. The sequence continues at coordinate 12,290 of JACZXC010000004.1, forward strand.
AGGTCTCCTCACCGGGCTTCACCGTGCTCACGTAGACCGGCTGCATTCGCTCGCGGATCGAGGGATCGGCGTGGGGAAAGAGCCAGTCGGGCTCCTCCACGATGTGGGAGTCGGCGTCGTGAAAGATCCGGCCTTCAGCGTAGGGCATGGCTCGACCTCCTGTTCTCACGGCTCGCCGGGAGCCTATCATCATCCAGAGAGTCGATCGCCCGCTTTACGACGTGTTGGAATCTATCGACTTGTGAAATCGGCCCCAGGCTTTACCCTATCTGGACGGGGGCGATTGGCTTCGACGGGTGGTCGAAGGTGAGCGCTGCGTGCCGACGTCGTCACACCGTCGTGAAACAGGTGGCACCGTTGGTAGTGATAACTGCTGACACGAACTACGCCATCGCTGCCTAGCTGAAACTAGCGTAGCGACGTCCGTCCGCGACGCCTTCTAGCGGGTTGCGGGCGTCATCAGAGGGCTGGCCTCGGGAACGCCGCTCCTACGAGCCGGAGGCGAGAACAACTGGAGCTGGGTTCGGGTTGCCCTGACTTCGAGGCGACTCGCGCCGAGATAATTCGGAGTCTATGCACGTAGACGCGCTTTCCGGACGCCATGCGGACGCGGGTTCGATTCCCGCCGCCTCCACCATTTTTCTCTCCGCTCCTGTGTCCGAGGACGGTTGCCAGGGCCTCCTGCCGACCTGCCCTATGTTCCCCTCGTGGCGGAGAACTGCACGTGACGACTGTCCGAGAGACGATTCCCGAGGATCTTGCCCCCGAGGTCGAGGCCGCCCTCGCGTGGTTCAACGGCAGCGAGGACATCGCGTTCGAGGTGACTGGCATCGTCGATCCCGAGGCAGCGCCCGAGGCGTCGGGAGCTCGCGAGCTTCGGCTGGTTCTGTGCGGTGGCGACCGCTGTGAACAGCGATCGTTCCGCGTGACTGCCCGGAGCGATGGCTACGACGTTGCTCTACTAGACGAGGCTCCGCCCGAGGCAATGGGGGGCAAGACCCCCGCGGAGCTTGACCCGCCCCCGGGTGCTCGGCGCGGGTGGTTGGATCGCGTGCTCGGCCAACACGCCTTCGTCGTTCTCGTCTTCTATCGTGGCTACTGGTGACCGCCCTGTCGCTCCGAGTTGCGGAGCTACGTGAGTGAAGGCGTCGCGGGGAAGGCGCGCGCTGCAGGTGGTGAGATCTACGCGATCTCAAGCGAGCCGCAGGCGCTCGCTGACCGGGCTGCGACCGACTGGCAGCTGGACTTCGAGACGGTCGGAGACCCCCATCACGAGATCTCGGGCGCATGCCGTGAGCGCGGGTGGATCGACCTCTTCGTCAACGAGCGTCTCGGCTTTCTGAGGGCCAGCGCCGGCCAAGCGCTCGACTGGGTCCCGACCCATCCGAAGGGCTATTTCCAGCCCGGAGTGCTCGCGCTAACCGGCGACGGCTGCGTGCTCTACCGCTGGCGTGGCGTCCCGACTCACCGCAACATGGGCGGCGCGACCGAGCGCCCGACCGTCGAGCACGTGTGGACAAAGGTCGCACAAGCACTCGAAGCCGGTGGCAACGTCGGAGATGCACCGCTAGACGCGGACCCGCCGCTCGACTCACCGGGCATTCCGTGGCCGCTCTTCGCGTCGCTGCTCATCGCGAACGGCTGGTTCTTGAACACGCGCGGGTTCAAGTCGGCGAGGCACGTCGCGCGGGCCGGAGTTCGCCTGCTCGCGTTCTCGGGAGCCTGGGTCGCTGCCTTCGCCTGGCTACCCACTCTCCCGGTCGCCACTGCCCTCGCGGGCTGGATCGCTTACATCGCGCCCAAGGTGCGCTGGGTGGGCCAGGAGTTCCAGCACGCGGACGACCCTGGAGAGTCGCCACGGATGACATCGAGGTGATCCCCAACACGTTTGCAGCCCCGGACGAGTAGGGCACCGCCGGCCTCGCTGCACTCCAGCCGCACTCCGGCCTCCCGCAGCGTAAGTACCTGAAAAGGCGAGGTTTTGGTGGCGGTGGCGCAGGTTTCGATTCCCGCCGCCTCCACCATCTTCCATCGCGATTCCGGATGGTTAGCGGATCGTCGTTTGGGCGCGACTCAAGCGCGACTCGTCTCTCGGGCCGGACGACCCGCCGCGACTCCATAGGGACTTTCAGCTGCTTGGCGCGTAGACTTCCTGGACGACGTACTTCACCAGCTCGCCGCCTTCGAAGAGGTGATCGACGAATACTCCGTTGAGTACCGCGATGCCACCGGGCCGGAAAGCACTTCCCGTACGCACCATCATTGCCGGGATGCTCTCGCGCGGGAGCGCGCGGGTGAAACGCAGGCGCATGATCGGAAAGCCTCCGCGCGCCTCTTCTGGGAGCGGGCGGAAGCTGCGCACGGTGTTGCGCGCCCGGGCGACGTAGTTCTTTGCCGCGCGCGACGGCGCTACCGCGGTGATGCGATACATCAATCCCGCGTAGGGGATGAAGGTGAGTTGGCCGGTCGCGCTGCGCCCATTCACTTTGCCCGTCGCGGCGATGCGCCAGCAATCGATGCCCGCAATCTTGATCGGCGTGTCGCGCAGGATCTTCAGCCGGAAGCGCTCCGTGCGCTCTTCGATGAACCTCTCCGCGAACTTCTGCGGGTCCTCCGCCTTGCCCTCGACAGTGAGGAAGACGACCGCGGCGCCGTCCGGCGAGGTGGCTCCCACCGTCTGGTGGTCGTTCACGGTGTTCCACTTATCGGGAAAGCGGATCTGGAATCCAAGACTGGGGTGCATGAAGCGGCTACCGCGAAAGATTCCCTGCGCGGGGTTCGCACCGACCACGATGCCCTCCACATGCTTCAAGTAGCCCAGCGCATCGGCTGCGACAGGCTTGCCCGGTCTCACAGTCAGCTGGCCCGCCCGCTGGGTCGTGGTGGCGACACGCTCGACCGTACCCGGGTGTGTGCTGAGATAGCTGGGCATCCTCGAGCCGACACGCAGCCGCTCGAGGTCACCGAGGCGGCGCAGGAAGCTCGGCAGCCCGGCCGGGTCGTAGCCCGCCGCGGCTGCAATCTGCTGCCCACCCCGGTCGGCGTCATTCTCCTGGGCGCGTCCGTAGGCGGCGAGCTTCCCCATCCGCAGGATGGGCATCTGCAGCGGGCTGCTGCGGCGCGCCATCTCCTGCTGGGCGGCGGCGTGGCGCTCGGCCGCGTGGGTGATCTCGTGGCCGAGCACATTGGCGAGTTCGGTCTCGTTACTCGCCAGCGCGAGCAGCCCACGCGACACGTAGACGTGTCCACCGGGGAGCGCGAACGCATTGGGCATCGCCTGGTCGACAATCTGGAAGCTGTAATCGAAAGGCCGCGAGATCGTGTGCTGCAGCATGCGGCGACCAACCTCAGCCACGTACGCATTCAGCTCAGGATCGTCGTAGATGCCCATCTGCGCCGACAGGCCGGCCGCGGCCTGTCGGCCCACCGTCACGTCGTCGTACTCGGTCGCGAGCACAGTCCTCTTCCTGGGCTTCTTCTCGGCCGAGCCGGAGCCGCCGCCCGCGCAAGCCACGGCGAACAGAGAAGCCGCAACGAGGGCGGCCATCGCCAGTGCCTGCCGAAAAATCATGCTCACTCCTTCGAGCCAAATGCCGATGTGGCGGACAGGTTCTGGGAACTTCGCCACTCGGGATTGGGCCGCGGACAATAGCCTAACGCACTGGGCGGAGCGCAAGACATCTCCAGTCGGAGCAGCGGCCGAGTCGCCACCACTCAGAGAGGTGGTAATCCAAGGTCGCCCTCTGGTAGCGCTAGACGGACCTGTGCTAGCGCTTCATCGGCAGCATTTCAGAAAATTGACGCGCGAAGAACTGAAGACCTTTGTCAATCTGTTGAGGGAGGCTGGGTCCTCGACTATTCGGTCGCCTTCGATCGCGATGCACGAAGGTCTCGCCGCTCTCGCGGTTGTGAAACACAACCTTGTCTCGGCTACTCACGACTGTCCCTCCTGGTGCAGGTCCTCACATGAGGACATCGGAAGCGCAAGAACGCTAGCTCGCGTGCCTCTGCGGCCGCGACGAGATCCGGGACGCGCGACTCGTCCGCGACTCGCTCATTCGGCGGCCTAAGCGCCCGGAATTGCGGCGATGGACGCGGGTTCGATTCCCGCCGCCTCCACCAATTTCTCTTTTGATTTCAAGTGGTTGGCGACGCCGTTGGCGTTCGTACTCACACTGTACTCACCAAAAGGCGGCTGCGAAGGTTCCATCCCCCGCAATTGATCCAGTAGGTTCACCGAGTGACCTCGATCCCCGCACCCATCATCGCGGTCGTCGCGGACGTCCTCTCCTTCCGATTCACACACGCGGAGCTGAACAACCGGTTCTTTGAGGCGGGTGCGTCGGAAGATCCGCCGGCTGACAACAAGCTGGAGAAGTGTCGGGTCTGGCTCACCCGGACCAGTCGGGACCCGGCCGTCGACGGACTTTCTGTCCTCGGTCGCCTGATTGAGGGGGTGATGGAGTTCGAGGGGGTCCCGGAGTTCGAGGAGGTGGACAAGTCCCGCCGCGAAGCGCGACATCGGGTGGAAAAGGCCCTCGCGGGGCACGGGCTCGCGTACTACCGCGGCGGGCGCGTAACGCGGTCGGGTGCTGTCGCACCGACGCGTTCGCTGGAGAGCCTGATCCGTGAGCGTGACCTACCGGGAATCCATGGCGCGCGCCGCATACGATAACAGCGGGAGGAACTTGAAGAGGGTGCCAAAGTTCCTTAGGGAGATCCTCGGCTGCGAGGAGTTCTGGACGTATTTCGATGCGTCGGAGAGAGCGAACGCGAGGAAGTGACCTGACCCCGATTGCGATACCAAATCCTATGCTAGAGCAAGCTCGATGTCCGGTGTAAAGATCCGGCTGATCGGCGGCCCGATCTCGACTGCTTCCGGTGCGGGCGGCTGGTAGCGCAATGAGCTGTGTGGCCGGATCCCGTTGTATTCCCGCCTCCAGCGTTCGATCAGGATCTGGGCTTCCTGCAGGGTGTAGAACAGCTCTCCGTTCAGAAGCTCGTCCCGGAGCTTCCCATTGAAGCTCTCCACCTAGCCGTTCTCCCAGGGACTTCCCGGCTCGATGTAGAGTGTCTTCACTCCGATCCTGCCAAGCCAGTTGCGCACCGCGGTCGCTGTAAACTCCGCACCGTTGTCCGACCGGATGGTGTCTGGCAGCCCGCGCCGCACAAACAGATCGAACAACCGTTCCAGGACGTGCTCCGAGCGAAGCGACCGCGCGACGTCAATGGCAAGGCACTCTCGGGTGTACTCATCCACGATCACCAGCATCCGAATCCCACGGCCATCGTGCGTTCGGTCGAATACAAAGTCGTACGACCAGACGTGATTCGGTCGCTCGGCGCGCTTTCGCACGCACGAACCATCGGCGAGCCACAAGCGCCGTCGCTTCGGTTGTCGTCGAGGAACCTTCAAACCCTGCTCCCGCCAGATCCGCGCCACACGCTTCGTATTCACACGCCAACCCTCTCTTCTCAGCAATGCCGTGATCCTCCGGTAGCCGTACCGTCCGTACGTACTGGCCAGCTCCGTGATCCGTGCCACCAGACGAGACTCGTCCTCCGCAACGCACAGGACCCGCCGCTGCGTCGCTCGCGATTGCCCCAGGACTCGACAAGCCCGACGCTCCGCAACTCGCAGCCTCTGCTGGACGTGAGTTACGGCCTGGCGCCTCCGTGCCGGGCTCAGAAGTTTCCCGAGGCGACTTCCTTCAGGATCGCGTTATCCAACGCCTGGTCCGCCACCAGCCTCTTCAGCCGGCTGTTCTCCTTCTCGAGCTCCTTCAGACGCTTCGCTTGATCGACTCGGAGTCCGCCGTACTCCTTCCGCCAGCGGTAGTAGGTCTGCTCCGCGATCTCGAGCTTCCGAACGACCTCGGCCAGCGGCCGGCCCTTGGCCAACCCCACCTCGGCTTCTCGCAGCTTCGCGATGATCTGCTCCGCTGTGTGTCGCTTCCTGCCCATCCTCATTCCTCCCTCCGAGCACCATGATTCCACATGGGCTCGTTTCAGGGAGTCAGGTCACCAGAGAGCCATTGGCTGGACGGTCTTGAATCGGCAGTCGCTGCGTACGCCGAGATGGCTCGGATCTGCCGCGAGCGAAGTATCCAATTCAGCGCACTCGTCGCTCCGACCATGATCGAACTGAGGCGAGCTCGTTTTCCGATCACAGACCGCTTCACCGAGTCGCTTCGAGAGGCGGGAGTTCCGCTGATCAGTCTCAAGGAATCCTTCCTCGAAGCTGACGATCCCAGCGAGGTCATTTCGCCGGATCATCACTGGACACCACTTGGAACGCGCCGAGCCGCAGAAGCCATCGTGAAACACGCTTGGCGCGAGGGGCCGGCCGGGTGAATCGTTCACCTTACGGGGAACCGCGGCGGGAGCCTGCTTGGCCGAATGCGACTTCTCGGCCTTGAAGGGCCCGCTTGGAGTTCCTATCCGCGAGAGGTAGCCCTTTTGTCCGCCAGGCAGCGAGTGAAGGGATCAGGCCCCACATCGTGCTCAGAATTACGTTGACGGGTCGCGTCTCGGGTGAGAGGTTGCGCGTCGAACCCGCCGGCTTGGTTGACATAACGCCCAGACTCGGACATTGAGCCAAAACGCAGCTTGTATGTCCTATCTCCCCAACGCTTCGCGAACGGGTTCGGCACTTCCGCCTTCGAACTCGAATTGAAACAGCGCCCGGTCGAACGGACGGGCGCTTTCCATCAGATAGGAACGTGCTCGCTGGTAGGCTCGAGTGGATAGCTTCATGGCGTCAAGCGTACTCGCAACGAAGCCCGCCGGATTGGAAGACATCCGCATGCTAACTGCGATGTCTGGCCTGACCGCGTTCGACGGACACGATCGAGTCCGCGCAGCCATCGGGGACCACCCGAATCGGCTCGAGATTCCCAGTAGGTAGCGACTGCCTCGTCGGACACCAACAAAAGTAGCAGACCGGGTGATTCTCACCGAAGTCGTGCGACAGGTCGGGGCGGTCTACTTCACGTAGCCGAGGCTGCGGAGCGCCGCGCGGGTCTTCGGGTCGAGGTCCCCCAACGGGTCACTTCGCTCGGGGTTGAAGGCATCGAGCAACGCGTCCAGTTCCGCCGCCATCGCGGCGAGTTT
>JACZXC010000005.1 GCA_022571825.1 Myxococcales bacterium
ATCGGCGTCGGGGGGGCCGGGGGCGGCCTGGTCCTGGTCGAGCGGTCGGCGGCGGGGGTCGAAGTCTCGCCATTCGGCGGAGTGGATCGTTCGCGGCGACTCGACACCCTCGACTTCGATGGGGTCGCCTTCGAACCGCTGCCCGAGGGCCGGGCCGTGGCGTCTCGGGTGCGCGACGCGGGCCTGGTGTTGATCGCTGCCGACGCATTTGCGGCCGGTTCACGTCTCGTGGATATGAGCGTCGAGTACGCCAAAACCCGCGAACAATTCGGTGTGACCATCGGCCACTTCCAGGCGCTCAAGCACCAGCTGGCCAACATGGCCGTCGAGATCGAACCGGCGCGCGCCCTCTTCTGGTATGCGGCCCATGCCTTCGATCATATTCCGGGAGAGGCCGAGCGGGCCGCGGCGATCGCGAAAGCGCATTGTACCGACGGCGCCATGCGGGTCGCTCGCAGCGCCGTCGAGGCTCACGGGGGCATCGGCTTTACCTGGGAATGCGACGTCCAGATCTGGTTCAAGCGGGCCCTGTTCGACCGCGCGTTTCTCGGCTTGCCGTCATTCCACCGCGAGCGCGCCGCCCAGCTCGCGGGTTGGTGACGCGTCCGACCGAACGCCTGCGTCGACGCGGATGCCCGCTGTCACGCCGAGGCGCCCCGTGAAGTTCGGAGTCGCCCTCTCCCGCCTCAATCCCCGGCTTCACGTCGACGTCACCGTGGAGGCCGAGCGCCTTGGATTCGAGTCGGTCTGGATGGCCGACCATCTGGTATTTCCAATGGACCTGTCGGGCTCTCCACATCCCGGTGAGGACACACCGCCGGTTCCGCCATCGACGCCGGTTTTCGACACCTTTGGCTGGCTCTGCTTCCTCGCGGGAAAGACCTCTCGCATTCGGCTCGGGACCAACGTGTACCTCCTCGGGCTGCGACATCCCTTCACCGCGGCGCGGGCCGTGCAGACCCTGGATTGGGTGTCCGGCGGGCGCGCCGAGATCGGAATCGGCGCCGGCTGGCTGCGCAGCGAATGGACCGCTGCGGGTCTCGACCCGCGGTCCCGGGGACGCCGTCTCGACGAGGCACTGACCGTGTGCAAGCGACTGTGGACCGAGGAGGTGGTGGAGCACCGCGGCGAGTTCTTCGACTTCGATCCGGTGATGTTCGAGCCCAAGCCGGTTCAGAAGCCCTGGCCCCCGATTCACGTCGGGGGGGAGTCCCCGGCGGCCCTGCGACGCGCTGCGTTTCATGGCAACGGGTGGTACGGACTCACCCACACCCTCGAATCCGCGTCCGCGATGGCGGGGCGCCTGGCCGGGCTGCGCTGCCAGGCCGGGCGCGAGGGCGAGCCCTTCGAGTTGAGCCTGGGCGGGCGCGTGCGCGAGCCCGACGACATCAGACGCTGGGAGGACGTTGGCATCGATCGACTGGTGGTCTCGCCGTGGACGCGATCCAGCGAAGCGATCGACGGGCTGCGCCGGTTCGCGGATCTCGTCTTCGGCTGAGGCGGCACAGGAATAGCATCTTGATGACGGGCGCGATCCACTGATCACTCGGAGGCCGTCGGGCCCTGTCGTATGCGCAGGGTCCGCAGGCGGTTGATGGCCGCCGCGATCTCGAAACCGCGGGGTCGGGCCAGGTTGCCCGGGTGTTGCTCAGCGCGATGGAAGGGATCCAACTCGTCGAGGCCGTGGTTGTCGAAGAAGTCTTCCAGCTGGGCGATGACCTGGCGCAGGGTTGCTCCCCCCTTCGCGAAGCGCCTGGTGGCGAGGTGGATCGCGTTCCCGACGGCGCGGGTCTGGCTCGGGTCGACGAGCTGCTCGACGCCGCGAAGATCGATCACCTCGTCGCCGAAGAGAATCAGATCGATGGCCTTGGCGTCGATCTTCACGTCGCGGCGCCCCCGCGAGGGATCGAAGCTCTCGGCCAGGGGGATGCGGTCCGCGCATTTCTTCAACGGCGATCGAGTCTCGATGCGCCTCCCCGTGGCGTGGGACGCCGCGATGCGCCGGGCTTCATCGGTGACGTCGACGGGTCGGAACTCCCGCATGGCGATCACGCAGTCCGCCACGTCGAAGTAGTCGCCGCAGCCGCCCATCACCAGCACCGTCGAAACACCCCATGTGTCGTAGAGTTCGCGCACCCGCTCGAGGAACGGCGTGATCGGCTCGAACTCCTTGTGAACCAGGGCCTGCATCCGAGCGTCGCGCACCATGAAGTTCGTAGCCGAGGTATCCTCGTCCAGCAGTAGCCCGGTGGCGCCCACCTCGATGGCCTCGAGAATGTTCGCCGCCTGACTGGTGCTCCCGCTGGCGTCTTCACTGCAGAACGCCCGGGTACTGCGCCCCTGGGGCAGGTCGGAGATGAAGGCGCTGATGTCGACGCGCTCGACGCGGCGGCCGTCCTCCGCCCGGATCTTGACCAGGTCGGGTGCGCTCACTACCCACTCGCGGCCGTCGCCCGGAACGTGCGGGTAGACGCCGCGTTCGAGTGCCCGTAACAGCGTCGATTTTCCGTGGTATCCGCCGCCCACGATCAGCGTCACCCCGCGGCGGATTCCCATGCCCGTGATTTCCCGACCGGGGCCGTCGGGTCTCTCGATCGGATTCGGCAGGGAGAGGCTGACCCGCAGCGACTCGGGCGATGCAAACGGGACCGCCTGGGATCCGCGCAGGGGCCGGTCGCTGGCGCCGCTCGCCCGCGGCAGAAGGGCGCCGTCGCCGACGAAGGCGACCAGGCCGAGTTCGTCGAGCCGCCCGCGGATGGCCTGTTGGTTCTCGATGCACTCCACGAAACGGGTCGCCTCGCGATGGGGCAGCTCCGCCCAGCAGAGGCCCGACTCGGCGATTCGGGGCAGGTCGCGACACAGCATGGCCTGAGCTTGGCGACCCAGCACGCGCCGCCCGGCGGCGGGCAACCCGAGCTGCAGACGGATCTCGATCCAGTCGGGGGTGACCACCGCGGCGGTTCGCTCCAGCACTTCCTGCGCTCCGGCATCGATCTGCACGACGCCGCTCTTGCCGCTGCCCCTTCGGTGGCTTTCGCCGCCCCCGATGGCGGTGCTGACGCACCGCGCGAGGAAGTCTTCGCATGCCATGCGGCGGACCGGGCCGTCGAACCAGTCGGGAGGCAGCCGAGCCTCGGACATGGGCATGCGGATCCGGAGCTTCGAGGGGTTCGCGAAGGGGTCGCCCTGGACGTGATCGACGAACAGCGTGAAGCGCGGAAACTCGAACGAGCCCTTGATCTCGTGGTAGGCCTTGTAGCCCCGCCCATCGATTCGGTCGAGGATGCGCCGCAGATCGTCAGCGCTGGGCACGGCGCGGGTTCATGTCGAGAAGTTGGCGAGAATCCCCTTGAACTTGCTCTCGACGATGTCGCGGAACTCGGGATGGGTGAAGATGTAGGGCGAATTCTCGCGGATCCCGCGGACCACGGACTCTCCCACAGCAATTGGCTCGATGCCGGCCTCGAGGGCGTCCTTGATCGAGTCGGCTCGTCCCCCCGCATCTTCGAGCCGCGCCGGTCGGTTGCGATCGGCATCCAGCAGGTTGGTTCGGACGCCCGCGGGACACAGGGCCGAGACGCCGATGCCATCGGATTGGAGCTCAAGGCGCAACGCCTCGGTGAATCCGATCACGGCGAACTTCGTTGTGCAGTAGACGCCGAGCCCCGGAGCGGACAGCAATCCTCCCACCGACGCAGTGTTCACGATCTGTGCTTCCCCGCCCTGGGCGCGCAGGCGCGGCACGAAGGCATGGCAGCCGTTGACCACGCCGCCGAGGTTGACCGAGAGGATCCATTCCCAGTCGTCCGGGGTGGCATTCTGGAGCGAACCGCCGACGATCACCCCGGCGTTGTTGCAGACGACATGGACCGCGCCCATCTCCCGAAAGGCGGTCTCGGCCAACGCCTCCGTCGATGCGCGATCCGAAACGTCGGTCGGTACCGCCAAGGACTCCGCGCCCCCGTGCTTCAGTTCCGCGGCAGTTTCCTCGGCTCCCGCCGCGTCGATATCCGCCACGACCACCCGCATACCCGCCCCCGCCAGGGCCTCGCAGAGACCGCGCCCGATGCCGCTGGCGCCCCCCGTCACCACCGCGACCTTGCCCTCGATGTCCCGCATCTCCCGAGAATAGCGTAGAGCGGGGACGGTCAGAGACGAAGCATCACGGGGTCGACGCCGCGGATTCGAGAAACGGGAAACGATCGCGGTAGAAGCGTTCCAGCTCGGCCTCCGTCCGTCGGGCCTCCTCCGGATCCACCGGCTCGAAGAAGCGGACCCGACCGATGAGACTCAGCTTGGGATCGTCGGAAAACCGCGAAGCGCCAGCGAGACGTGCGAGGCCCTCGCACGCGCCGAAGAAAGCGACGGGAACCAGGAGTGTCGCCAGCCAGAGCCCGAGTCGGTGCCCGCCGACGGGCTCTGAGGCGCGCATCGGCGATTCGCGTGCCGTTCAGTCCGCCGGGTCCCAGGGGTCGGGCCGGCCCCGCGAGTCGAGGGAACGCCGCGCTCCTCTTCGCATGGGGATGTGATACACCCCGTGTGGTCCGGATCGCAACTCGCCGGCGGTACCCCGGGGGCCCTTCCCCGGGGCTAAGGTGATTCCGGACGGCGGCCGATGAGTGACGAGGCTCTGAATAGGGTGGACTCCATGCACGAGAAATCGGGCCGACGTCGGGATGCCCGCATCCGGACCCAATTCGAGACCCTGAGCGATTCCGGAACCGCTGTTCTCCTGGATATCTCCTACTCCGGCGCGTTGCTTGGCGAGACCTCGGTCCTGCCGGACGTCGGCACGGTCATCACACTCTACGTCTTTCTTCAGCCCGTCGATCCGATCGAGCTGGTGGGAGCGGTCGTCCGGCACACCGAGAACGGATTTGCGATCGAATACAAGGACGTCAGCCCGGCCGTTCGCCGTCTGGTGGACGACGCATCCGCGATCGTCCGGACTCCACCCAAGGTCTAGGAATCGAGTCGCGCCTCCAGGTCGGCCGCGGCTTCCCGGCGAAAGCCCCGATACCAATCGAAACGTTCCAGAGTCTGGCGAAGCGCACGCTCGCCGCCCGGAAGCGGGTGATCGCGGAAGAACGCGGCGATCTCGCGTCGATATCGGGGTTCGAGCAGGGGAGTCGTGGCCTCGATCAGCCGACTCGCGAGCAGCGGCGGCATTCGACGGCGCAGCGCACTCCACCGTTTCTGGATGAACGCCCAGCATCGCTGCCGAGCTGCCGGATTCGCGAGCAGGCGGGCCAGCACGAAGATCAAGTCCTGGGTCGGGATCCGCTCGGTGAGCGACATCGCGAGGGTCCGATCGACGCATCGACGCCCGCGAAAATCGGCCAGCGCCAACAAGAACCGGCGCTTCTCCTGGGGCGATCGCGCGCGAGTCATGGCGGTGGTGAAGCGGCGGTAGCGTTGCTCGCCTCCCGCCCGGGCGGCCAGGGCCACGACAGTGTCCGCCAGGTTGGCATCGAGGGAGCGCCGGTCGACGAGGTACCGATCGCAACGGATCTCGGCCGAGGCGATCACCGACTCCGACCCCGCCACCGAGCCCACCAGGGCCAGCAGGATGGCGCGACGCAGCCGCACCTCATCGGGCTCGTTGCGGGCGGGATGCCAGCCAAGGGACTTGAAGGCCGGTCCAAACTGAGCGACCAGCCAATTGCGGAAGGATACGGCGCTCTCGGGGGTGACACTCGGAATCAGCGAATGCGCGATGAACGCGAGGGGCTTGTGCAGCGCGACCAGGACGTCGGGATCCGCCTCCTCTGCCAGAGCTTCGGCCAGATCGAGGACCGTTCCGATCCGGGCGCGCCGAGCGCGCACGAGGGCCCACTGGTGGTCGACGAGACCCATCCTCTCGACGGCAGCGAGGGACGAAAGGGAAGCGACAAGGGTGCGCATCTCGCTCGGGTCGTGCAGGGGTCGAAAGAAACCACCCTCGTCGGCGTTGCCGTAGACGAACCGAGGCTCCGGCGTCCGCAGGTCGATTCGTTCCCGCGTGTGGGTCAGCAGACGGCGCTCGAGCCGACGCGGCCCCAGCCGGGCCACCCAGGGCACGGGCCAGGGCGGGGCGGGGCGGGTTCGTCGCGACCGGAGCGGCGGTCGCAACTGGAAGCGTTCCTGACGGAGCCAAAGCTGAGTGCGCCCGCCCGAGCGAACCCGCCGGACCTCGATGAGAGGGTAGCCCTCGCGCTCGATCCAGGCCCGGGCGATGGGCTCGACCTCGACGCCCGACGCCTTGGTGAGGGCACGCCAGAGATCGGCCGCCACCGTGTTTCCCTCGCGATGGCGGCGAATGTAGCGTCGAACACCGCGACGAAACGCGGCGGGGCCCAGATAGCGCTCGAGCATGCGCACCACCGACGCTCCCTTCTCGTAGGTGATGAGGTCGAAGTTCTGATTGGCGTCGGCGGGTGTCCGCACCCGGCAGTAGATCGGGTGGGTGTGGCGAAGGGAGTCGAGTTCGAGTGCGGCCGCACGACCGTGCTGGAAGTCGTGCCACATCTTCCACTCGGGCTTCCAGCCGTCGACGATGTGGAAGGCCATCCAGGTGGCGAAGGCTTCGTTTAGCCAGAGGTCGTCCCACCAGGCCATGGTGACGAGATTGCCGTACCACATATGGGCTAGCTCGTGGCAGATGACCTCCGCGGCGCGTTTCTTCTCCGTCAGGGTGACGGTCGCCGGGTCGACCAGGAGTAGAGTTTCGCGGAAGAACACCGCCCCCGCGTTCTCCATGGCCCCGAACTCGAAGTCTGGTACCGCCACCAGGTCGAGCTTGTGGTAGGGGTAGGGCAGACCGAAGTAATCCTCCAGACGAAGCAGGCACTCCCGGGCGGCCTCCAGCCCGAAGCCCGTGAGCCGGCGTTTCCCCGGAACGTGCCATACGCGGATCGCTGTCGAGCCGACCCGGGCGGGCTGCGACGCCTCCAGGCGACCCACCGCCAAGGCGATCAGATAGGTCGAGAGCGGCGGTGTCTCCGCAAAGTGCACGGTCTTGCGATGTCGGGGGAGCCGTTGGACCCGTGCGATGGGCGCGTTGGAGATCGCGGTGTTTCGGCCAGCCGTCGTGACGGAGATCTGAAATCGCGCCTTCATAGCCGGTTCGTCAAAACAGGGAAAGAACTTCCGCGCGTCGGTGGCCTCGAGTTGAGTGAAGGCGTAACGCTCTGCACCCACGCTCACCCCGTAGAGTCCGCACAGGTCGGTGCGCAGCTTTCCGGCGAAGGCGAGGCGCAGTCTGGCGGTTCCCGCCGGAACGGCTTCGGGCAGATGGACCTCGATCATCTCGATCGAGGCGTGGACCTCGACCCGGCCGCGCAGTGTCCGGCCGTCGACTTCGACGCGTGGCCGCGTCACGCGAAGGTCTACAGCGTGGAGCCGGATTCTGCGCGTAGCGCGATCGAGCTGGAGCTCGATGGCGACCTCGCCGCGGAAGCCCGTACGATTCTGGGGGTCGATCTCGACGTCTAGGGCGACCCGGCTCGGGCGGATGCCGGGGGCGAGACGCCGGCTCCGGGTCCGCTTGGCGCGCGGTGCCGCCAACGGATCGGAAGCTAGCCCGCCGGCGCGGCAGCGGGGCTGGCCGGCGGGTAGGCGATGTACTCGTCGAGGATGGTCAGGGCGTTGAGGACCGCATCGTGACGCAGGGCGAGGCCCTCGCCGAAGTCGTCCTCGATCGACTCCTCACCATACATTAAATAGTGTCTGAAGCGCTCGCAGAGCCGAAGCATCGATTCGGCGCCGGTCTCCGAGAGCAGACGATCGAAACTTTCGAAACGACTGGGTCCCCGCATGCTCTGCCTCCGGCCACCGCCCGGTAAATCGTACCCTATCTCGCGCCGCGGTCGGCGTCACGGTCGTCGACGGTGTATGCTGCGCGACTCGCCGTGCCCTGATCTCCCCCCCCGTGTCCCCCCCGCAAGCGTCCTCGGCGCAGCTCGAGGGGAGAGCATCATGAACCATCCCGCGAGGGAACAGTGGTCCAGCCGCAGGGGATTCGTACTTGCGGCGGTGGGGTCTGCCGTCGGACTGGGGAACATGTGGCGGTTCTCCTACCTCACCGCCGAGCACGGGGGCGCCGCCTTCGTGGTTCTCTACATCGGAATCACGCTCTTGGTGGGGGTCCCGGTGCTCCTGGCCGAGTTGGCCATCGGACGGGGCTCCCAGCGCAGCCCGATTCGCGCGCTCGTCCACTACGGCGGCCGGCGCTGGATGCCCCTGGGCTTCCTGTTCGTCGCAGCGGGGTTCCTGATCCTCTCCTACTACTCGGTGATCGCCGGCTGGACCCTGCGCTACGCCGGGATCGCCCTGGTCTCGGGTTTCGACTCGACCATCGCCGACCAGTTCTCGGAGATTGCCACGGGCTGGGATGCCTTCGCCTTCCATCTGGCCTTCATGGCGGGGACCGTCGCGATCGTGGGGAGCGGGGTGAAGGGAGGCATCGAGCGCACGGCCCTGCTCCTCATGCCCATTCTCTTCTTGATCGTGTGCGGACTGGCCGTCTACGCCTCGACGCTCGACGGCGCCGGCCGGGGCTACGACGTCTACTTGGCGACGGACTTCTCGAAGCTCCTCTCATTCCGGGTCCTCAAGGACGCGGCGGGTCAGGCCTTCTTCAGCCTGAGTCTGGGGATGGGCGCCATGCTCACCTTCGCGAGCTATCTGGGCCGTGATCATCACCTACCCAACGATTCCATGCTGATCGCCGGCGCGGACCTGGCGGTTGCCTTCGTTGCGGGGCTCGTGGTCTTTCCGATGATCTTTGCCCTGGGACTGTCGGAACAGGTGAGCGGCAGCACGGTCGGCGCGCTCTTCATCACCCTCCCCCAGGCCTTTGCGGAGATGGGCGCGGTCGGGCGTGTCGTGGGGTTCCTCTTCTTCGCGGCGCTCATCGTCGGCGCTCTCACCTCGGCCGTCTCACTGCTCGAGGTCGTCGTCGCATCGACGATGGACGGTCTCGGGTGGCCCCGCCGCCGTGCCGCGGTCGTCGCGGGCATCGCGATCGCCGCCCTGGGATTCCCCTCGGCCTGGAGCACGGAGGTGCTGGGTGTGGTCGACCAGATCGCGAACAATCTGTTTCTGTTGGGCGGCGGACTCGCGCTAGCGGTCTTCGTGGGCTGGGTGATGAGGGATCCCATCGCCCAGGTCACAATCGGCGCAGAGGGAGTCCGCTGGTTCTCCCTCTGGCGATTCTTTCTCCGCTTCGCGGTGCCGGCAATCCTGGGCTTCGTGCTCTTTCAGGCCGTCCCGGACACCTGGAATGCGGTGATCGATCTGTTTTCCTAGTCGATCAGGCCTGCCCGGCGGCTCGCCGCCAGGGCCTCGACGGCGTCGACCCGACGGAGAGTCGAGCGGATCTCCTCGGCGAAGGCGGCGCGACGCCCGGACCGGCCGCCGTCTTCTTGGAGCAGCCCGCGGTTGTCGGCGAGGCGCAGCGCGGTGCGAATCAGCACCTGGGAAACCGACGCTTTGCTCCGAATCCGATGCTGAAGGTGGTACTGCTTGCCCAGCGCCATGCACGCTGCCACGCAGCGATCCGCGTCGAAGGGTTCCTCGGGGTCGCGCTGCTCGAGATGGTCTCCCAGGAGTCGGTAGGCCTCCAGAAAAGGTCGCAGCACGCGATGGGCGTGAAACGGGTGAAACCTGCGGAGGAGGGCCCGGATCGGCTCGGCTCCCGAACGCAGGTTCTGCTCCCAGTCCCGGTCGTTCAGGTCCAGCTCGCGCGCAATCTCGCCCCGGAAGAGCTCCTTCTCCGCGAAGAAGAACTCGAACTTGAGAAGGTCGCGCAGTCCCATGACGGCGTCCCAGAACCCGTCCGCGCCCTCGGAGACCTCGGCCTCGCCGGCTTGCAGCAGCGCGAGCTCGGCGATCGCGGGGTTCACGAAGAAGTGAATGATCGTATTGCGGTAGTAGGCGGCGGCGAGCTGCTGGTCGGGCCCGATACGATACACCACCTCGATCCCCCCGCTGAATCGCGATACGACCCCGTTGTCGACCAGCGTGTCGAGGGTCCGACGGATCTCTGCATCGTCGTCGAGGTCCCGGGCGCCGGTGTCGGGCAGAGCACGTCGGCGCGCGTAGGTCCGCAGCTCGTTCAGCGCCCGGTGGATTTCGTCCAGAGTGAGTGCCTGGTCCCCGCTTCCCAGCAGCGCCATCGTCAGCAGCGACGCCGCGGTGATCGGCGTGACCTGGTTGATTCGAACCGCTACCTCGAAGGCGAGCTTCCGAACCGCGAGGTTGGTCTCATCGGCGTCAGGAGCCGCCGTCGGGTCCGCTTGGCCGAGGGTCTTTGCCAATGAGATCGGGTCGCCGAAGCGGAAATAAATATCTCCGTAGTGCGCGCGAAGCCGGCGGACGACGCCCAGGAGCCAGCCGAAGCTCTCCCTCTTCTTTCGCGCACCGGACTGCTCCGCCGCATAGTCGCGAACGTCCTGGATCTGGTCGTAGGCGATGGAGACCGGAATCAGCATCACGTCTTCCGCCTTGCCGCGTCGGTAGGCGTCGACCACGTGGGCGAGCAGGCCAAAGCGTGGGGGCAGCAGCTTTCCGGAACGGGATCGCCCTCCCTCGATGTACCACTCCAGGGAGAATCGCTTTTCGATCAGGAAGTCGATGTAGTGATGCAACACGAACTTGTAGACGGGATCGTCCTTGAAGGAGCGGCGGATGAAGAAGACACCGCTGCGTCGGATGATGGGACCGAGGGGCAGGAAGTTCATGTTGATTCCACCCGCCGTGTGGTTCGGGGGATGGCCCTGCTCATGGAGGGCGTATTGGAGCACCAGATGGTCGAGGTTCGATTTGTGCGAGGGCAGGAACACGACGGGATAGCGTCCGGACAGCGCCTTCAGCCGTGCGAGCTGCTCGGGGTCATAGTGCAGGGCCTCCCCGTAGCCCTGGGTGTAGAGCAGGCGGATCAGGTGGGCGGCGATGTCGATCACGAAGGGACTGTGGGTGGCCGCGATCTCTCGCAAGATGCGCGATGCGTCGGCGGTGATTTCCCGCTGGGGGCGATCCAGCTCCAGCGCGAGACGGAGCAGCCCGCCCCGGAACGACGCGTTCCCCAGAATGTCTTCGTGGACCAGGCGCGGGACCTTGTAACGATTGCCGCGCAGGCGCCGCTCCGCCCGTTCCAGGGCCAGGGCCGCCTGGCGCGCGACGAATTCCGCGAGGCCGGTGGTCTGGGCCAGGTCAGCGCCGCCGGCGCGCCGCCAGCGATGCCGGACTTCGGACGCGGGCGCCGGCTCGCCGGCGACGATTCGGCAGCGATCGGGATGGCGGCGCAGGATCCAGGCTTGGCGCAGGCGTCCCGGATCCCTCGGATCTCCGAAGCGGAGCAGATCGGAGAGCCGAACGGTCCGTGTGCCGCCCCGTTTCTTGGGAAGCCAGGCGACCCGGAGTGGTGCGAGCAGAACCTCTTCTCCGGCCGCCAGACACGCGTCGAGGGCTTCGAGGCTGGATCGACCCCGCCGGCGGCGCGTGGCGGGGATCCGGATCGACTCGTGGCTGCGCGGGTCGAGGCCATCGGGTCGATTGCGCTCGATCCAGGCCTCGAGGATCCGGGCCTCGAGGCCGCTCGAAGCATCCAGCAGGAAGACGGGGCGCTGCCCCTCGAGGGCGGGCCAGTCCGGCTCGTCGGTCATCGCGGCGAGAATGGGCGCCATCGATAGCGGATTCTACCACCCCCGGGTGCGCTCAATCATTTTCCTCTCGCGGTCGCAGCGTCGGCCAAGTAGTCGATGGCCAGGGCCGACATCGCGCGCACTCCGAGCAGCAGCGCGTCCTCGTCCACGAAGAAACGCGGCGAATGGTTGGATGCGGCGTCCCGTTCGGGAACTCCCGGTGGGCGGATGCCGAGCCAGAAATAGAAGCCCGGAATACGCAGGGCATAGTGACCGAAATCTTCGGCACCGGTGCGCGGGAGCGGGTGCGCCACCCTCTCGGCGCCTGCAACGCGCCTGAGTGTAGGGAGCATCCTGCGCCCGAGCTCGGGGTCATTGTGGGTCACCGGATAGCCTCGATTCGTATCGATTTCGACATCGACACGGGCTCCGGCGCTCTCGGCGATGCCCGCGGCGACGCGGCGAATTCGCTCGTGAAGCTCCCTGCGCTGGACTGAGTCCAGCGAACGGATCGTGCCCACCATCTCGACTTCTCCGGGGATGATGTTGTGTCGTACACCGCCGTGGATCGATCCGATCGATACGACCGAAGGAATGCGTGCGTCGACCTGTCGCCCGGGTATCGCCTGGATTTCTAGCACGATGCGAGAGGCCACCGCGATCGTATCCACGCCCAGCCACGGGTAGGCGGCGTGGGTTTGTTGGCCCGAGACCACGATGCGCATGCGATCGGAGCTGGCCATCGCCCCGCCGGCACGATAGGCGAGGGTTCCGGTCTCGTGTTGGGGGACGACGTGGAGAGCGAAGATCGCACCGGGTACTGGTGCCTCGAGAGCTCCCTCCTCGATCATGAGGCGCGCGCCGCCCTCTTCACCGGGGGGTGGTCGCTCCTCCGCTGGTTGGAACAGGAACACCACTGTTCCGGGCAGGCGCTCGCGCACACCGGCGAGTACCTCGGCCGTTCCCAGCAGGATGGCTGTGTGCGCGTCGTGGCCGCAGGCATGCATCACGCCGACCTCGCGGCCGCCGGTGGTGGAGCGCACCTTGGAGGCGAAGGGAAGCTCCAACTCCTCGGTCACGGGAAGTGCATCCATGTCGGCCCGCAGTGCGACGACGGGGCCCGGGACGGAACCCCGCAATACGCCGATGACTCCGGTGTGTGCCACCTGGGTGCGCACTTCGAGTCCCAACCCGCGAAGGTGCTCGGCGACGATGCCCGCCGTTCGAAATTCGCGATTGGAGAGTTCTGGATGGGCGTGGAGATCGCGCCTCCAGGCGATGACCCGAGACTCCACCGAGGCGGCCCGCCCCTCGATCTCGTCGCGAAGCGCGACCCCGGGGCTTTCGGCGATGTTCCCGGCGGCGGCGAGAGCCAGCGCCAGAGTGGCCCCAGGTCGGGTTCGGTGCATGGCGCCTCCGTGTCGCTTCAGGGTATCGTTGGCCCCAGTCGTTCGCCGCACACGATCGTCGCGATGTTGCGCGGTTTTGGGGGATTCATGTCGGATGACCGCCGTTGGCCCGCGGAGGCGTGGATTCCGCTGCTGGCGGGAGTTCTCTGGCTCTGGCACGGCCCGGAACATGGACTCGCGGGTTTCCTGTTCGCCCTGTTACCCGGGTGCCTGTTGTTGGGCTCCGGCGTCGCCATGCTGCTCATGCCGGGAGACCGTCGGATTTCCAATTTCACGGCCTTGGGTGGCCTGCTCGGGGCACTGTTCTCGTTGCCCGCTGTTTTTTTCGTCGGTCCGGCGTCGGCGTTGCTTCTGATCGCCGTCTCCGTCGCCGGCTTCGTCACCGCGGGGGTCCACACCATCCGACTCGCCGCCCGGACCGACGAAGCGCCCGAGGTGCGCCCCACGGTAGGAATCTCGGCCCAGGTCGCTGTCGACGAGGCACTCATCGCATTCTGGCAGCTGACCCTTCCGCTGCCGAAGCGGGCGGACCATGTCCGGGTCGAGCGGGAGCTCGCCGACGCCCGCGCCCTCTTCGATGCGTCGGGATGGCTCGAGAAACCGGCCGACTACCACATGGCTCCCCCGCCAGTGGAATCACCGAATCTGCGCCAGGCGAAGCTGGGAGGGCTCCGCTATGAACATCTCAGCTTCGAAAGTGGCTACGCCCCGCATCCCGACGAGCCCGGACGCGAGCGTTGGCTCGACCACGGGCCGGTCCGAACCGCTCACGCCTGGGTCCTGCGCCACGGATCCGAGCCGCGTCCCTGGCTGGTTTGCATTCACGGATTCCAGATGGGATGGCCCTTCATGGATCTGGCGGCGTTCCCTCCGTCATGGCTGCATCGACGGCTGGGCCTGAACCTGATCGTGCCGACGCTTCCGCTCCACGGTCTTCGCAAGATCGGACGCCTCAGCGGCGACGGGTTCCTTTCCCTCGACATCCTCAACGTCGTCCACGCGGTCTCCCAGGGACTCTGGGACATCCGGCGAATGCTCGGCTGGGTGCGGGAACAGCAGGCCGCCACGGGCGTCGGCGTCATGGGCTATTCCCTGGGCGGCTATCACGCGGCGCTCCTCGCTTGCCTCGACGACGATCTCGACTGCGTCATCGCGGGCATCCCGCTCGCCGATGTGACGTGGGCGATCGAACGCCATGGTCCACCGCTGCATCTGCGCGAGGCCGAAGCGAGCGGGCTCGAAGCCGCTGCCATGCGAGCGGTGCTCCGCGTGGTCTCCCCGCTGATCCTAGAGCCCCAGATCCCCCGCGAACGGCGCTACCTTTTCGCCGGCGCCGCCGATCCCATCGTCACCCCCGATCAGGTGCGGGACCTGTGGCGCCACTGGGATCGGCCGCGAATCGAGTGGTATCGGGGAGGTCACGTCACCTTCCGCGCCCACCCCTCGGTGATCCAGCTGGTCGATGGGGCGATCCGCGAGTCGCTCCTCGAGGGCCGCCTCCGTCTGCATCCGTCGGGTCTCCCGCCGAGCTGAGACCATCGGACCCGAGGTGCCGGGTGCGCACCGATCCAGGGATCGGGGCGACCTTCAGCGCCGGGATGTCCTCGGAACCCGCAGGCCCGCGGCAACCAACGCGGCTGCCACATAGGCGACGGCGAAGAGATGAAAGGCCGACGTGTAGCTCCCCGTTGCGTCGTAGATCCACCCGGCCAGGGGAGCGCCCGGGGCGATGATCGGTACCTGAAACGGGCGCAGCAAGCCGGACACCTTGCCAAAAGAGATTCGGCCGAAGGTGGCGCTGGTGATGGACGCGTGGAGCGGGATCACGCCCCCCATTCCGAAGCCAAAAAGTACCACTCCGCTCGCTAGGCTCGGGTAGGTCCGGGCGTTCATGATCGCGAGTAGCCCGGCGAGCTGGGACCCAAAGGAGATCCACACCGCGATGCGCGGATCAAATCGGTCGAAGAGCCATCCGAAGGCAATCTTGCCCAGGATCCCCGCACCCGCGGCGATCGAAAGCACCCAGGCCGCTCGATATCGGGGAATGCCCAGATCGTCCGCGTGGGGGACGAGATGCACGAGGACCGCCGAAAGAGAGAAAAGTACCAGTCCGAACGCGACCGTGAGGATCCAGAAATTGCGCGAGCGCAGGATGTCGCGCGTGTGCCACATCGTCTCCGGGACGGCGCCGCCATCGGCCCGGGCGGGCTGGGGGGCCTCGCCGTCGGGCAGCAAGCCCATCGACTCGGGTCGATCCACCACGAAGCGACCCACCAACGGTATCACGATGACGAAGGTGCAGACGCCGTACACCGCGAAGGCTCCGCGCCAGCCTACCTCTGCGATCAGCCAGGTCGCCGCGCTGGGCATCACGAGCCCCGCGAGGGAGATGCCGATGGTCGCGATTCCGAAGGCGGTACCCCGCCGGGCGACGAACCAGTTGGCCACGAGCTTCGACGTGGCGATGCCGCCCATCAGGGCTCCGCCGATGCCCAGCAGCGTTCCCAGCACGAGATAGTACTGCCAGAACGAAGAGATCTGCGACATCAGCGCGAAACCCAGACTCACGCAGACCGCGCCCGCGATCATGATGCGCTTGACAGGAACACGGTCGACGGCCCGTCCCACGAAGGGGGCCACTCCCGCTCCCACCAGGTTCGAGATCGAAAGCCCCAGGGCTACGCCAAAGCGTGTCCCGGAGCCCAGGTCCGCCGCGATGGCCTTGAAGAATACGCCGTAGGAGTAGAAGTAGAATCCGACGGCAATGAAGTCGACTAGGAACACCACGGCGACGATGCGCCAGCCGTAGAAGCCCCAGCCCGGCGAGCGAGGGTCGTCCACCGTCTCAGCTCGCCGCGCGACGAGCGTCGAGCTGCGCGAGGATGTCGGTATGGGCCTTCCGGGTCAGGGAATAGCCGCGGGCGACCCAGATGCCGATGCCGAGGAAGAAGGCGGGCACGAGGGCCGTCAGCAAACGAATCGTCAGCCGGGCCGGTTCGCTCGTCGCCCCCCCCTGCTCGAGCCCCAGGCGTCCCAACGCCGCGCCCAGCAGAAGCACCGCCAGGGTTCCGCCGATCTTGCGCAGGAACATGAAGAATCCGTTGTAGATTCCCTCGCGCCGTTCGCCTGTGCGGAGGTCATCCTCGTCGACGACCTCGCCCAACATGGCCCACGGCATCAGATCGACCATCGCGAACCCGATGGCGCCCAGCGACACGAAGAACATGAGTACCCAGCGCGGCCAGTCGGGCTGGGCCACCAGCAGCAGGGTGAAGGAGGTGGCCCACCAGACGGAACCGACGATGAACAGGGTGGACTTCTCGAATCGGGGGGCGATTTTCAGCCAGATGGGCAGCGCGATCGTGACCGTCACCAGGAACATTCCCATGGTGAGTTCGAAGTCGCCGGTGCGACCGATCACGTGCGTGAAATACACGATCAGCATGGCCCCGACGACGTCCATGCTGATGCGCCCGCAGAGGTAGAGCGCGGCGAGCCTTCGAAAGCTCGCGTGCTGGGACAAGAGGCGTATGCCCTCCCGAAGAGACATCTCGCTCCGTCGCGTCTGGAAGTCGGGTCGCTCCCAGGTGGCCCGATGGACGGCGAGCCAGGGAAGGGCGACCAGGAATCCGAAGGCGACGCCGGCCCAGGCGTATCCCTCCGGCCCCCCGCCGAAGGTCTCGGCGACGGGGCGGAGCATGACGGTGGCCGCGAAGGTGCCGAACAGCGATCCCACGGTGCGGTAGGTGTTGAGTGACGTTCGAGCGTCGTAGCTGGTCGCCATTTCCGGCTGCAACGCCAGATAGGGAACCGAGAGCACGGTCATGGAGATGCTCAAGACCACGTACCAGCTGGTGTAGTAGCTGAACATCACGAGCTGGGAGCCCGACGGAATCATCCACATCATCGCAAAGCTGACGCCGAAGGGCAGCGCGGCGATCAGAAAGAACGGGCGTCGACGCCCCCATTTCCATCGAGACCGATCGGAGATGCGTCCCATTGCGGGGTCCGTGAATGCGTCCACCATGCGGCCGATGAACTGAACCGCGCCGGCGAGCTCCGGACGGAGCCCCGCGATCTCGGTCAGAAAGTAGAAGACGTAGACGATGTTGAGCGAGACGAGGACGGTGTTGATGGTGAAATCGCCGGTCGCGTAGACTGACTTGTGGCCCGGTGTGAGCCTCGCGTCCTCGATGGGCGCGGCGGGGGGCAACGCGGCGGGCGGACGGTTTCGGCTAGGAGCCGAAATCTGCCTTGCGGTAGATCGTGACGACGGCGGCGCCGCCGAGGCCCAGGTTGTGTTGCAAAGCGACCTTCGCGCCCTCGACCTGGCGCTTGTCAGCCTCGCCGCGCAGCTGCCAGCTGAGCTCCGAGCACTGGGCGAGGCCGGTGGCTCCCAGAGGGTGGCCCTTCGAGATCAGGCCGCCCGAGGGGTTCACCACCACCCGTCCTCCGTAGGTCTGCGCGCCGGAGTCCACGAATTCGCCCGCCTTGCCCTCGGGACACAGGCCCAGCGCTTCGTAGGTGCTCATCTCGTTGGCCGAGAAGCAGTCGTGCAACTCCACCACGTCCACGTTCTCCGGCCCGAGGCCCGACTGCTCGAATACCTTCTCCGCAGCGGTCCGGGTCATGTCGTAGCCCACCAGCTTGATATCGCTCTTCTCCTCGAAAGAGCTGGCGTAGTCCGTCGTCATGGCCATGCCGAGGATCTCGATCGCCTGGTCGTGCAAGCCGTGTTTCGCGACGAATTCCTCACTCGCCAACACGGCGGCCCCGGCGCCGTCGGAGGTCGGGCAGCACTGGAGCTTGGTCAGGGGTTCGTAGACCATCTTCGCATTCAGGATGTCCTCGAGCGAGTACTCATCCTGAAACTGGGAGTAGGGATTGTTCACCGAGTGCTTGTGGTTCTTCCAGCCGATCTTGGCGAATTGCTCGGCGGTGGTGCCGTACTTCTCCATGTGCTCGCGCCCCGCGTTTCCGAAGAACTGGGCCGCCGGGGGCGCTTTGGCGAAGCCGCGCTTCTCGATCATCGCCTGGGCATGCTTGTCCATGGGGTTGGTGCGGTCGGTGTACTTGATACCCAACGACCCCTTTTCCATCTTCTCGAATCCGAGAGCCAGCACGCAGTCGGCGATTCCACCCTCGATGAACTGCTTGGCCATGAAGAGAGCCGTCGAGCCGGTCGCGCAGTTGTTGTTGACGTTGTAGATCGGGATGCCCGTGAGTCCCAAGGTGTACACGGCGCGCTCGCCGCAGGTCGAATCGCCGTAGCAGTATCCGACACAGGCCTGTTCAATCTCGCTGAAGGGAACGCCCGCGTCCTCGAGGGCCTTGGTACCGGCCTCCTTGGCCATGTCGGGATAGTCCCAGTCCTTCGCTCCGGGTTTCTCGAACCGGGTCATTCCCACGCCGACTACGAAGACCTTCCTGCCCATCTGTGGATCTCCCTATCTGTTCGGCTCCGCCGCTTCGGGTGCGAATGCTCGGAAATTCGGAGTCTGGCTCTGGATCTGACTCCGAAGTCAACCCAGCCTAGCACGAGGGCGATCGCGGATCTGCTCGCATCCCGCTCGCGCTCTCCCCTGGGTCGACCCGCAAGCAGTCTCAGCGACAGCGTTCAGCGAGCGCGAGGCCCGGCCGGACTAGATCCGAAAGTGGGAGCGGATCAGGTGCAGGCTCAGCCAGTCCGGTAGGAGCCGCCGCGCCAGCGGCACCAACCTGGAGTCCGCGCCGGCGGTGTAGCGTACCCGCGGCCAGCGGGCGGTGAGGGCCCGATGGATCGCCCGGGCGACTCCCGTCGGGCTCGGTGCTTTCGGAAGCGATTCGCGAATCACTCGCTCCACACTGCGGATGCGTGCCCCGTACTTCGACGCGCTGGGATCTCCCCAGTCCATACGATCGTTGAACCGGGTGTTGATGTCCCCGGGCTCGACAAGGGACACGACCACGCCCGTCGAATGCAGTTCGCTGCGAAGCGCCAAGGCCAGGGCGTCGACGGCGGCTTTGGTCGCCGAGTAGTGTGCTTGAAACGGAATGGGAGCCCGTCCGGCCAGGGAGCCGACGATGACGATGCGGCCCCGCCCCGCCCTGCGCATGGGGGGGACTACGGCGCGCAAGGTGCGCAGCGTGCCGAAGAGATTGGTCTCGAATTGCGCCTTGGCCGTCTCGATCGACACTTCTTCGACGCTACCGAAGACCCCGACGCCCGCGCAGCAGACGAGGGCGTCGAGGCGGGGCACGGCCGCCAGCACCTCCGCGACGCCCTTGCCGACGGACCTGTCGTCGCAAACGTCCATCGCGATCCA
>JACZXC010000227.1 GCA_022571825.1 Myxococcales bacterium
AGGCGGCGCCCCACACCTGCGACGCCAGCAGTCGGACGGTGGGTAGGCGATAGGGAGGAAGCTCCATGTAGAAAGGCAGGGAATCACCCCGAATCAGCGTGTGCTTGAGGAGGGCGGCGACGGCCAGGGCGGTCGTCGCTCCGAGGAAGTAGAGGCCGAGCAGCGCGAGACCCTGAAGACCGAGAAACCCCACCGTCGTCGCCGGAACGAACGCCCCGATCAACAGGGTGTAGACAGGTAGTCGCGCGGAGCAGGTCATCAACGGAGCCACCAACATCGTCACGAGACGATTGCGCGGCGATGGAATCGTGCGCGTCGCCATGATTCCCGGCACCGCGCAGGCGTAGGAAGACAACAGGGAGACGAAGCATCGTCCCTCGAGGCCAAAGCGACCCATGATGCGGTCGATCACGAAGGCCGCACGCGCCATGTACCCCAGGTCTTCGAGGAGGTAGAGCACGAAAAAGAGCAGCACGATCTGTGGCAGGAAGATGAGGACCGCCCCGATGCCGGCAATCAGGCCGTCGGCGATGAAGTCGGCGGCAAGTCCGGGCGGCAGCCACACGTGAACGGCGGCAGCGGCGGCGCCGACGGCCGAGTCGATGAGGTTCATGGCCGGAGTCGCCCAGGCGAAGATGAGCTGGAAGAAACCCACCATGATCGCGGCGAACAGCGCTGTTCCCGCGATCGGATGCAACACCACGCGATCGATGGCGTCGGTGATGCGGTGGGGGCCCGCCCGCCGGATCAGGACGCTGGCCAGAACCGATTCCACCCATGGGGCGCGCTCCGACTCGGCGAGGGGGGGTCGCAGATGCGGCCGATCCCACATTTCCGGGTGCGCGAGCAGTCGGCGAAGGTCCCCGAGTCCCAGGCCCTTGTGACCCACGACGCCTCGCACCGGGACGCCCAGTGCGCGCTCGAGTCGCGGCAGGTCGAGCACGCCTCCCCGCGCGTGGAGCTCGTCGGTCATCGTGAGGACCAGACAGATCGGGATGTCCCGTTGGAGAACCTGCGCCACGAAGAGCAGGGAACGCTCGAGGGAGCAGGCGTCGGCGACGATGATCAGTGCCTCGGGAGCATCCCCGAGCTCGCCGTCCAGGACGCGGTTGACGATCTGCTCGTCCGGGCTGGTGGGGTGCAGGCTGTAGGTGCCCGGCAGGTCCACGACCACCGCTCGCCGACCTTCGATGACGATCTCGCCCTCGCGCCGCTCCACGGTGACGCCGGAGTAATTACCGACCTTGGCTCGCAGTCCGGTAAGGGCGTTGAAGAGGGTTGTCTTTCCCGAGTTGGGGCTGCCGAGCAGGGCCAGTCGCAGGGGCGAATCGAGAGCGACCTCGCTCATCGCGAAGACAGAGGGCGGACCCGAATCGAGGCGGCCTCCTTGAGGCGGAGACAGAGGCGATAGCCCCGCAGCTCAAAGACGATCGGATCCCCAAGTGGCGCCCGACGTACCACGCGGACCCGCGTGTTCGGGTGGAACCCCAGGTCCCGCAGGCGTTGCCCGGTGGGGGGCACCGCGAACACCCCCTCGACTTCCCCGGAGGCCCCGACCGGAAGCTCGGCGAGCGGAATGGCGCGCGGGGGGAGCGCCTCCACCGGGGTGCTTGTGGCCGCGGCGTTGCGCACGCTGATCCGGGGCCTTTTGACCGACGAGAATCGCAATGATGAGAACCGCAATTGGAGTGCGAGCCATTCTTTATTGAAAACGAATTTCGATTTCGATTCAGTTTATCACGCAATCCGGATCCTCTGCCACCGCGATACTTAGCGAACGTGTTCGCTATTCTGTTTCATTGCGCGCTTCCAGCTCATGACGGGCCCGACCCCATCCCCGACCGGAGAGCTCGCCATCCCCGGCAGCCCCGAGGGTCCGGGCACTGAGCATCTCGAGTCCGTGGCGCTCGGCCAGGTCTCAGGTGGCGGTGGGAATGCGCACGCCCTCTCCGGGACCGGGTTGGATCCCAGCGGCGATCTCGACGCGCGCTTGCGGCCTCAACCGAGCTCGAGGCCCAGGATCCGTTTGTGGGAGAGGGCGACCGTGCCCCAGTCCGTCGCAGCGTCCCACCGCGATCGCAATCAGGTTCTTGAGCGCTCTCCCGAGTTCGACCTCTCCCACGCCGGTGCCCGAATCGCAACGGATCCACGGGGACGAGATCGACTCTTGGACCGCGATCGCATCGGCCCCCTCGCGGCAGGCGACGGTCACGGCCGTCGGTTTTTCGTAGGCGATCTCCCGGACGAAGGAGGGTCCAGATAGAAACGCCAGCCTCGGGTGGTGCGCAGAATCGAGACCGTCGTCATGCGCATGTGGGAGTCGGCCCCGATGCCTTGACCGTCGAGGCGAGAACCGATTCGTCGGGTCGCGACGGCGCCGGCCGCGTCATGACAGCGCGTAATCCATGCGCCGCCGGGTCCGCGGATTCTTGACGCCCTCGAGACGCATCGGTACCTTCCGCGCGGTTTTCGCTGGCGCCACGGGGATTTGCGCCGTTTCTAACCCATCCGTGAATCGACTGGGGGAGTCGCTCCATGGTCGCCGATTACACCGGCGTTCTGGTGTTCCTCGCGCTGGGACTCCTGATCGGTGGGGTCCTGCTCAGCCTGCAGCTGCTGATCGGTCCCCGCCGCGAATTCACCGAGAAGCAGGAGCCCTTCGAGTGCGGTGAGAAGCAGATCGTCTCACCCCGTCAGCGCTACGCGGTCAAATTCTATCTTGTCGCGATCCTCTTCATCATCTTTGATGTCGAGGCCATCTACTTCTACCCCTGGGCCGCGGTCTTTCACGAGCTCTCGTGGTACGGGCTCGGCGCCATCAGCGTTTTCACCATTCCCCTGGCGGTGGGCTTCGTCTACGAGTGGATGAAGGGCGGTCTCGAATGGTGATCTCCGAGCTCACCCGCGGCCAGATCGCGGACGAGATCACGAAGTATCCCCTCAAGCGCGGAGCCCTGCTCCCGGCTCTGCATTGGGTTCACGCCGAGCTGGGTCACGTGACCCACGAATGCGCGGCCGAGCTCGGGGAGATCTTCGGCATTCGCCCCGTCGAGGTGATGGAGGTCGTGAGCTTCTACAACATGTTCTACGACTCCCCACAGCCACGGCATCACGTGCGCGTGTGCACCAACCTTCCGTGTTCGCTGCGCGGGGCGCGGACCCTGCTGTCTCGGCTCGAATCGCATCTGGGTGTGAAGGCCGGCGAGGTCACCCCCGATGGGCGAGTCGGACTCGGTCACGAGGAGTGCCTGGGCGCCTGTGCCTACGCACCCATGATGCGCGTCGACGATGTCTACTACGAGGATCTGGACTTCGAAGCCGCGACGCGAATCCTCGATTCGCTGGACTAGGGGAACCGCAACATGCTCAAGGTCCCCTATGTGACCAGCTACCTGACCGAGCACTTCGGGGACGACGCCTTCGGAACGATCGAAGGTTACGAGGCCAAGGGTGGCTACCGGGCTGCCCGGCGCGCGATCACGCAGATGTCGCCCGACGAGGTCGTCGAGCTAGTCAAGGAGTCGGGCCTCCAGGGGCGCGGCGGCGCCGGATTTCCGACCGGCATGAAGTGGTCGTTCATGCCGAAGGAGACCGACGGTCCCAAATACCTCGTCTGCAACGCCGACGAGTCGGAGCCCGGGTCCTTCAAGGATCGCATTCTGATGGAGAGGGCCCCCCACCTCGTGATCGAGGGAATGCTGATCGCGGCGTGGGCGATCGGGGCGAGCAAATCCTTCATCTACGTCCGAGGCGAGTACGCGTACCCGGCCAAGCAGATGATGCGCGCCGTGCAAGAGGCCTACGACAGAGGTCTGCTCGGCCGGCGCCTGATGCACAGCGACTTCAACCACGACATCGTGATCCAGCGGGGAGCCGGCGCCTACATCTGCGGCGAGGAGACGGGCCTGCTCGAATCCCTCGAGGGCAAGAAGGGCCAACCGCGAAAAAAGCCGCCGTTCCCCGCGCAGTTCGGCGCCTTCGGAAGGCCGTCTACAGTCAACAACGTCGAGACGTTCGCCCATGTTCCCCACATTGTCTCCAAGGGAACCGATTGGTTTCGCTCCTTCGGGACGGAGCAGAGCCCCGGGACCACTGTATTCGGGGTTTCGGGCCATGTCTTGCGCCCCGGGCTCTTCGAGCTGCCCCTGGGCACGCCACTCCAGGAAATCGTGTTCGATCACGCCGGTGGACCTCCCGAAGGCCGCCGGGTGAAGGGCGTGATCCCGGGTGGAATGTCGATGCCGATTCTTCCCGCCCACCAGCTCGACGTGCCAATGGCGAACGAGTTTCTGCGAGAGCGCAAGACGATGCTCGGAACCGGTGGTGTGATGGTGATGGACGATACGACCTGCATGGTTAGGGTGGGTGAGTTGGTCAGCTATTTCTTCCGCGACGAGTCATGCGGGCAGTGCACGCAGTGCCGCGAGGGGACGGGCTGGCTGCACCAGATCCTTCGGAGGCTGGAGCGGGGTGCGGGTG
Source organism: Myxococcales bacterium (assembly GCA_022571825.1). Taxonomy (GTDB): domain Bacteria; phylum Myxococcota_A; class UBA9160; order UBA9160; family SMWR01; genus JACZXC01. The sequence goes on from JACZXC010000227.1 coordinate 4,480, forward strand.
CGCCCGACGACCTCGATATCCTGTTGGACGTGGCGGGAAGCATGGAGGGCCAGACGATCTGCGCTTTCGCGGACGCCGCGGCGTGGCCGGTACAGGGTCTGATCCGCCACTTCCGATCGGACTTCGAAGAGCACATTCGCCAGCGGAAGTGTCCCTTCCCGGAGAGCTTCGAGCTGTAATGCCCAAGATCACCGTCGACGGCAAGATCATCGACGTTCCCAAGGGCCGCACCGTGCTCCAGGCCCTCGATGATCTGGGCCTGTTGATGAACGGCGTCGACATCCCTCACTATTGCTGGCATCCAAAACTCTCGATCGATGGGTCTTGCCGGCTGTGCCAGATCGAGGTCGATGGATCGCCCAAGCTCCAGATTGCCTGCGACACGCCCGTGCTGGAGGGAATGGTGTTGCGCACCGACACGGAGCGCGTGCGAAAAGCTCGACAGGGAGTGATGGAGCTGCTGCTCATCAATCATCCCCTGGACTGCCCGATCTGCGACCAGGCGGGAGAGTGCAAGCTCCAGGACTATGCCTTCGAATACGGTGTGGCGGAATCTCGAACTCGGGAGCCCCGGCGCGCGAAGCAAAAGAACGTCGACCTGGGCCCGACGATCGTCTTCGATCAGGAGCGCTGCATCCTGTGCAGACGCTGCACGCGGTTCTGCAATGAGATTTCCGGGACCGGCGAACTCGTCGTGATGAACCGAGGCGACGAGTCCAAGATCGAGACATTCCCGGGTGTTCCCCTCGACAACCCGTACTCGATGAACGTTGCCGATATCTGCCCGGTGGGTGCTCTGACCACCAAGGATTTCCGGTTCAAGATTCGCGTGTGGTTTCTCGAAGACGTTCCCGGAATTTGTGCGGGGTGTTCGAATGGTTGCAACATCTACCTGGGCGTGGCCGACAACAAGGTGCACCGCTATGTGCCTCGCCGGAACGACGCCGTCAACGACACCTGGATCTGCGATGCGGGTCGGATGAGCTATCGGAATATCGGGGCCGCAGACCGCTTGAAGCATGTCCTGGTGCGGGGATCC
>JACZXC010000228.1 GCA_022571825.1 Myxococcales bacterium
CGCCGCCCGCGACGCCGGCGCGACTGCGCCTCCGGCGCTGCCGTCGCCAGCGGGTGGGCTGGGAGAACCCGACGAACTGGACGAGGAGTCCGGAGACTTCGATGGGCCCAGGCTGCGTTGGGCCCGGGTGCGCCGCGGTATCGAGATCGAGGAGATCGCCAGCGTCACAAAGATCAGTCCGACGTACCTCCGCTTCATCGAGGAGGAGCGTTTCTCCGACCTTCCCGCCCCTGTCTACATCCGTGGGTTCGTCTCGGCTTACGCGACGGCCGTGGGCCTCGATCCCCAGCGTGTTGCGACGAGCTTCATGAAACGCTTGGCGGCGAACCGCGGTCATTCCAATCGGCCTTAGTCTCGGAGATGGGCGTGCAGGGAGAGTCGCCCCCCGGCCGAGAGTCGCCCGGGCCGGCCCGGCTGACGTTTGTGGTCTCCGAAGAGGAGGCCGGCGGTCGAGTCGACTCGGCCCTGGCAGAGTTCGCCGGGCTCTCGCGCTCTCAAGCTCGTCGTTGGATCGACGAGGGGCGGGTCCGGCTGGATCAGAAGAATTGTCGGCCGAGTCAGCGGGTCCGGGCGGGCACGGTCTTGGAGGCGGTACCCCGGTCGCCGCGGCCCTCTCCCCTGATTCCGGAAGCAATCCCTCTGGCGGTTTTGCACGAGGATTCGGATCTGATCGTGGTGGACAAGCCGGCGGGTCTGGTGGTTCACCCGGCGCCGGGTCACCCGGGAGGTACGCTGGTCAACGCGTTGCTCCACCATTGTGGTGATCTGGCGGGTGTGGGAGGTGTCCTGCGGCCGGGCATCGTGCATCGACTGGACCGGGGCACCTCCGGCGTGCTGGTGGCGGCAAAGACCGACGAGGCCCACCGTGCCCTGGCGGCCCAGTTCCAGGCGCACAGCATCGAGCGGGAGTACCGCGCGTTGGTCCGAGGAGTTCCCGGGACCGATTCCGGCCGTATCGATCGACCCGTCGGTCGCCACCCCCGCGACCGCAAGCGGATGTCGGTGCGCTCTCGAACCCCCCGCGAAGCTCACACCCACTGGCGGGTGCGACGGCGCTTTCCCATTTCCGGCCAAGCGTGGCTGGAGGTGCGGCCCGAGACCGGCCGTACCCATCAGATTCGCGTGCACCTGGCCTCGGTCGGGATGCCGATCGTCGGCGACCCGGTCTACGGACGTGCCCGGGTGCGCGGAACCCATCTCGACCGTCCGGCCCTTCACGCCGCACGTCTCGGCTTCGTACACCCGCGCACGGGCGAACCCATGAGCTTCGAGGCGCCCCTGCCCGCAGATCTGACCCGGCTTCTGGCCGAACTCGAGAGCGTGGGTTGACCCCTTCTTTGCTTCGACATCGGTTGCTCGACGCGTGCGGTGTGGAACACGGCTTCGGTGTACGGGGAGCCGACGGACCGAACTCCGTCGTCCGTCCCCGCCAGGTACACGGAGCGAACACGGTCACCCTCGAAGAGTGTGCGCGTGAGGGGGCTCCCGAGGCGGATGCCGTCGTCTCCGCAGCGCCCGACGTTCCCATCGGCGTGGTCACTGCCGACTGCGTGCCGATTTTGCTCTCGACCGTCGGGGGAACGGCGGTGGCGGCGATACACGCGGGCTGGCGCGGCCTGGGCCGCGGCGTCGCAGCCGCGGGCGCCGCGGCACTTCGCCGACTCGCAGGGCCCGAACTGGATCTGTACGCGGTGGTGGGGCCCCATATCGGGCGCTGTTGCTACGAGGTCGATCGTCCGGTTCTCGACGAGCTGGAAGCGCGCTTCGCACAACGACTCTCGCAGGCTCTGGCCTCCGGTCGCCCGGGCCACTGGATGCTCGACCTCGCCGCCCTCGTGCGCATGGAGCTCGCCACGGTGGGCATCGAGGGACCGGCGTTTGAGGTGCTGCCCAATGCATGCACATGCTGCGATCGGAAGCGGTTCCACTCCTACCGGCGCGATGGGCCCTCCTCGGGCCGACTTTACCACTACATTGCAGCGCGTCCGCAGAAAGCAGGGAGCCAAACCCAGCTCCAGGGTTGACAGGGTGACGGGACCGTCATAGGCTGAATCAGGTAGGTTCTGTTCGCGGCGCAATGGGCCGCACCCCCGTCAGACAGCTCAAGGGGCGGTACTCGCTGAGGCGGGTGCCCTGGCGGAAGCCCGGTGCCGATGATTTCAGTCAACTTTCGAGCCTGACCAACCGAATGAGAGGTTAGATCCGAGTTCTTCGATCCACCGGGCCGCGGAGCGCCGAGGGGATCGCCCCGAGCCCGCCCCCCGCTGGAGCCCGCGACGCGCATCCAGCAATTCCCAAACCTCTGTGCCCCAACCCCTGATTTCAAGCATCTGACGCGACCCAATCCAACCATTGCACAAGAGAGACGACTCCGTGAGCACTCAACGCATAGGCGACTCTTCCTCACAAGGCCGACGAGGCCGGGGCCGGGGCCGTCGGCCCCGGGGGAACGGAGCCCACGATCCGCGGAAGATGCGGATGCCCGATTACCCGGACGAAGAGGCGGTCATCGATGACAACGATCCCAACGTCGAGCGGGTGAACGTCAAAGATCTCAAAGCGAAGTCGATGCAAGAGCTGACCGAGACCGGCGAGGGATTGGGAATTCAGAACGGCGCCGGCCTTCGCAAGCAGGATCTGATCTACGAAATCCTCAGCGCCATGATGGCGAAAGAGGGAAGAATCTACTCCGAGGGCGTGCTCGAGACCCTGCCGGATGGCTTCGGCTTCCTGCGGGCTCCGGACCAGAACTACCTCGCCGGTCCGGACGACGTATACGTCTCGCCGTCGCAGATTCGGCGCTTCAATCTGCGAACCGGAGATACCGTTTTGGGTCAGATCCGCCCGCCCAAGGACGGCGAGCGCTATTTCGCGCTGCTCAAGGTCAGCTCGATCAACCTGGAGGCGCCCGAGGCGGCGCGACACAAGATCCTCTTCGACAACCTCACGCCGCTCTATCCGGAAGAAAAGTTCAACCTGGAGGCGCCGAGCGGGGGCCTGACGACCCGCGTCATCGACCTGATCGCCCCCATCGGCAAGGGTCAGCGCGCGCTGATCACGTCGCCGCCCAAGGCCGGGAAGACCATGATCCTCAAGGACATCGCGAACGCGATTGCCGAGAACCACCCCGAAGTCGTCCTGATCGTGCTGCTCATCGACGAGCGGCCCGAGGAGGTGACGGACATGGAGCGGACGGTGAAGGCCGAGGTGATCTCCTCCACCTTCGATGAGCCCGCCAGCCGTCACGTCCAGGTGGCCGACATGGTGATCGAGAAGGCCAGGCGACTGACAGAGCATCGGCGCGATGTGGTCATCCTGCTCGATTCGATTACCCGCCTCGCCCGAGCTCACAACACGGTCGTGCCCCACTCGGGAAAAATCCTTTCGGGCGGCGTCGACTCCAACGCGCTCCACAAGCCGAAGCGGTTCTTCGGGGCGGCGCGGAACGTGGAGGAGGGCGGGAGTCTCACGATCATCGGCACGGCTCTGATCGACACGGGCTCGCGCATGGACGAGGTGATCTTCGAGGAGTTCAAGGGAACGGGTAACTCTGAGATCGTGCTGGACCGCAAGCTTTCGGATCGGCGCACCTACCCGGCCATCGACATCAACCGATCGGCGACGCGACGCGAGGAGCTTCTGCTCCCCGAGGCAACCCTGAACCGGATGCACATCCTCCGCAAGGTACTCTCGCCGCTGAACCCGGTGGACTCGATGGAGTTCTTGCTCGAAAAAATCAAGGCCACCGAAAACAACGAAGAGTTCCTGGCGAGCATGAACTCGTAGGCCCGCCGTCGGCCGACCGGCGCGGGGTGGGTGACCAGAGCCCCGCGATTGCGTAACCTGTTGCGATCCCTCCAGTAATTTCCATCTCGGACCGCGCTCTGCGCTTCGAGGTGGCGTTGGGCAGGATGTCGGATCTGAACGACAGGATCGGGGTCTTCGAGAAGCGCGCCGCTGCCCTCGAGGTGAAGCTGGCTGACCCGGCGGTGGCGGCTGCGCCGGGTGAGTACGCTTCGATCGCCAAGGAGCTGGCTCGGCTGCGCCCGGCGGCGGAGGCCGCAGCGCGCTATCGCAAGCTGCGGGCCGACCTCGAGGAGACCCGGGGGATGCGGTCCGATCCCGATCGGGAGGTTCGCGAGCTCGCCGAAGCTGAGCTGGCAGAGCTGGAGTCCGAGCGCGAGAGTATGGAGGCGGAAATCTGCCTTCTGCTCGTACCCCGAGATCCCAACGACGAGAAGAACGTCATTCTCGAAATTCGCGCGGGCACCGGCGGCGACGAAGCGGCGCTGTTTGCGATGGATCTGTATCGCATGTACCTGCGTTACGCGGAAAAACAGGGCTGGAAGATCGAGGAGCTCTCCAAGTCCGAGACCGGTCCCGGGGGCATCAAGGAAGTCATCACCGCCCTTTCCGGAGATCAGGTGTTCAGCCGCCTCAAGTACGAGCGGGGTGTGCACCGCGTTCAGCGGGTGCCCGCGACGGAATCTCAGGGGCGAATTCACACATCGACCGTCACCATCGCGGTGCTCCCCGAGGCGGAAGAGGTGGATATCAAGATCGACGCGAAGGATCTGCGCATCGACGTGTTCCGCGCTTCGGGGCCCGGCGGACAGAGCGTCAACACGACGGACTCGGCGGTTCGCATTACCCACATCCCCACCGACACCGTGGTTCAGTGTCAGGACGAAAAGTCGCAGCACAAGAACAAGGCGCGGGCGATGAAGATCCTGCGCTCCCGGTTGCTCGAGCGGGAGCTCGAGCGTCACGCCGACGAACGATCGAGTGAGAGGCGAGCGCAGGTGGGGACGGGAGATCGCAGCGAGAAGATCCGAACCTACAACTTTCCGCAGTCACGCGTCACGGATCACCGGGCGCGCGTGACGCTGCACCGGCTCGAGGACATCCTGGCCGGCGACCTGGACGAGATGCTCGATTCCATCCACGGTCAGATGGCCACCCGGGCCGTCGCGGCGATCGCATCTGCATGACCGAAGGCCGCGCATCGTTGCCCAGCCGAGGGTCGTCGAGGGGCCAGGTCTGGACTATTCTGGATCTACTCCGCTGGACCCGTGAGCATTTCGAGTCCCGGGGAATCGACACCCCTCGACTGGACGCGGAGTGCCTACTGGCCTTCGCCCTGGGGGTCGATCGACTCCGGCTCTACGTCGACTTCGACAAGCCCGTGAGCCTCGACGCGCGCGCCGCCTTCCGCGATCTGGTTCGCCGGCGAGCGGACGAACGCGTACCCGTGTCGATGCTGGTGGGAGCAAAAGAATTCTGGTCACTTCCGCTGCGCCTCACGGACGACGTCTTCACGCCGCGCCCCGAGACCGAGACACTCGTGGCCGCAGCGCTGGATCTGTTGCCGGATCGGGACGCCGAGGTCCGGGTTCTGGACGTGGGCACGGGCTCGGGGGCCGTCGCCCTGGCCCTGGCCCGGGAGCGTCCCAAGGCGCGAATCACCGCGACGGATGTGTCTGCCCCGTGCCTGGAGATCGCCCGGGAGAACG
>JACZXC010000229.1 GCA_022571825.1 Myxococcales bacterium
ACCAGCCGAGCGCGGGTAAGATTTGTGAGATGGTTGCTGGCTTCGCCGCGACGGATCAGTTCAAGCCCGAGCGCCAGCAGTTGGTCAGACGAGACGATGCGATGATATTTGGGCCGCGGCCGCGCCTCATAGCGGAGATCGGCCTCAATCTCGTGCAGCCAGACAAGGTCGCGCCCTGGTGCAAGGATTTTGGCCATCCGCCGGATCCTCTCGACATAGGCTGCGCGCGTGACCGAACCGACACGGCCGTGAAGATCATGGACGAAGGCATCGATGATCTCGGGCGACACATGGCCGGCCAGTTCGGCATTCTCATCGAACAAGCCATTGCGCCGGCAGAACTCCAACAAGTAGCCATAGGCCCGCATCAGGCTCGTTTGCGTTGACGACTTCATGCGGGCGGCGGCGCCACCAGGTCTCAGCCGGCGCCCAGCCACGCAGGCCCGCTCCCACGCCTCACGATCGGCGCTCGGCCAGTCGCACACAGGGCAGGCTCGGATTCTTTCAGGCATGGGTCTTTTTCGTGAATTGCTTGGCTGGCGCCTCACCACGCTCCAGTCCGGTGACCATCTCGCCGAAGAGGCGGGTGGCCTCGAGCGTCTCCAAGCCGATGTAGAAGTTGCGGGTGGTTTCAATGTTGCGATGACCGAGCACACGGCGGACGAGTTCGTAATTGCCGGGATCCGCCTTGAGCATGATGTAGGCGGCGGCATGGCGGAATTGATGCGGCGTTATCTTCAGCTCGAGCTCCTTCCAGAGACGCTCCGAGATCTGTTCCGAGAGGCAGTTTGTCACCTTATGCTCCTCACTGTCCCCGGCGAAGAGCCAGTCGTGGTTGAAGCCCCGCATCAGCTGCGGCCGGTGGTGGTAAATATATTCATCGATCATGGCGGTGATGGTCTCGTTCACCGCCCTCACCCCCTTGCTGGCTTCCCGGCTCGTGTCCGCCGAAAGCTCGTGGCTCTCCACGGCGTTCTGCTCCACCGTTCGCACCGAGGCGCTGAGCTCGTCGAGGCGAACCCGGGTCTCTTCCGTCGCGGTATGGAGGGTATCGACACCCCGGGCGACCTCGTCGACGTTTGTCGCCACCCGGTCCACCGCCGACGATGTGGTGTCGATCGACTCATTCAGCCGGTCCATGTGGCTGGCGATCTCGCCGATCGACATCTCCATCTCGTGAATCGACGTCGACGTCTCCTGTGCCGAGGCGGCCAGCTTCTCGACGGTGCGGTTGACTTCGAGGCTCGAAGTCCGCACCTGCTCGGCGGATTCCTCGGTATCGGCGACTGCCTTGCTCTGGCGCTGCACATCGGCCGACATGCGGGCTCCGCTCTCGCGCAGGGAGTCCGACACGTCTCCGACGTCTCCGATACTCTGGCGCACAGCTTCTACCAGGTCGCGCAGGCCCAGCACCATCGCGTTGAACGTCTGAGCGAGTACGCCGATCTCGTCGTCCGTCGAAGCCGCCATCCGGGCCGACAGGTCGCCCGCCGCGATTCTCTCGGAGCTCCGGACGAGCTGGGACAAGGGTTTCGCGATTTGCTTCCGCAATCGGGCCGAGTTCAAGGCGGCCACGGCGGTGACCATGCAGAACAGTGCGAGCACGATTCCCGCGTAACTTCCAGTCCGCGTGACGAGCTCCCGGGCATCCCAACGGATCTGGATGCTCCCGATCGGCATCCCGTCGAAGAACACCCCCTGGCTCAGATCGAGCTCACGACCGCGGAACCGCGCGTCCTCGCTCCCGACGGGCCGACGCGCGGGCTCCTCCCACTCCAATCCGGGTGCCGTGTAGCCGGGTGCTGTATAGCTGGCGAATAACTTTCCGTCGCGGTCGTAGATCGTGGCGCGGAGCACCGATTGGGCTCCGCTGAGCGCTGCGAGGGTTTCGGAGGCGGCCGCCGGGTCGTCGAAGGTGAGGGCGACGGCGCTGTTGATGCCGATGACCCGCGCCAGAGTGCCCGCGTCGCGGATCATGGCACGGCGGAGCGTCACTACGTCGTAGGCGACGAACACGAGACAGGCCAGCAGGAGCGAGCCCCCGCTCGTGAGCAGCACCGTGATCGTCAGCTTCCGGCTGATCGACTGCCTGGCGATGTTCGCCACGTTCAGTCCCCGTAGTCCTCGTGACTTGAAACCAGCCGGGCCAGGCGCAGGAGCCGGGAGCTGAGCTGGAGACCCGCGGCCCGGACCGCCTCCCGGTTGACTTCGAATCGGATCTTCTTGCCGTCCCGGTAGAAGTTGATGCTTCCCCCGCGGCTGGCGAAGCCCTCGGTCTCTCCGATCGTCAGGACCCTCGCGCCCCGGGCGTGCTCCAGGATCTTCTGGTTTCGGTTCCGCTCGGCGGCGCTCACGAAGAGAACGTGGTACCGGCTCACCTCGGACGGGTCGGAGATCCGGAATACCTCGACCGGGTGCCGGCCGACCCTTCGTCCCGCGAAGAAACCCTCGGCGTTGGCCGCGAAGTCACGAGGTCCGAGAATCGCGAGGGTGAGCGGCGCGGTCGGGTCCGAGAACGAAGAGTCCGGCCACCGGGTGAGCATGGCGAAGTTGTAGATGAAGGCCACCTTGACGTCGTACTCGTCGTGGGTCGACTCGGATCCCGCCACCCCGGGCCCGAGTAGGGTGCCGGCGAGGATCAGGATCCCGAGACGTGTCCAACGTGTGACTGTCATCATCCCAAAAGGCGATCAGCGACGGAAGGTGATCATTCCATACACGCTTCGGGGTATCCGGGTGCGCTGGGAGAAGAATCCGGTCGCGAACTCCTCGTGGCTTTTCTCGAAGAGATTCTGCCCCACCAGGCTGAGCTCCAGATGGTCCGTGGGCCGCCAGCCCAGGCGCAGATCGAACCTCGTGTAGCTCCGCACAGGTTGGCTCTTCAGGGCGCTCACGAAGTAGAGCGTGGTATCGAGCTCCAGGCGGTAGGGAAGGTTCATCCGAGAGCGAAGGTGGAACTGGTGGCGCGGTGTATCCCCCTCCAGTTCGAAGCCAGTGGGGTCGGTACTCGAGCGGCTATCGATGTCGACCCGCATGTACGTGTATCCGCCGGTGATCTGCCAGGATGGCGTGGCGACCCAGGTGCTCTCCGCCTCGACGCCCCAGGCCGCGGCGTCGAATTCGTTTCCGAAGACGAGGCACGTAAAAGGCGGTGTAGAGAAGGGAGGCGAACACACCGTGACCTCCGCGCTGCGGAGATCGCTGTAGTCGTGGTAGTAGGCGGCGAGGTCGAGGGACAGCGAGTCCAGCAGCTGCCCGCGGTAGCCGAGCTCGTAGGCCAGCAAGTTGTCCGCTTCGAGGGACCTGTTTCCATTGAAGATGTCGAAGTCGCCGGGAGAGGTCGTCGAAGGGGCGATGAACGTGACGTCGTTGTCCGCGCGCGACGGGGTGCGAACCGCCCGCGAAATCGCCGCCCAGAAGCTGTGGTGATCGTGGGGTGTCAGGAGCACCCGCCCGCTCGGCTGGAACTCGAAGCCCGAATACTCGTTGTACTCGAACTTCGACCCCACCGTCACCGAGAGCCAATCCTCGATCAAGCCGATCTCGTCCTGGAGGAAGCCGCTCACCAGGTGATCGGTGCGCGATTCGGGAGAGAATTTGACGCCAGCCGAAGAGAGGTCGTCGGCGGTCATCCGGTAGCCCGCCCCCAGGACGACGTTGTGGTCGGCGAGCGGCGAAAAGCGGTGCTGGAGCTCGAGGTCCACGGTGTCGCGGTTGGCGAGAAGGATCGAGGAGACCTTGCGTTGGGTGCGGTCGTAGTAGAGCTGGAGGTGAGCGGTGGACCCGTCCGAGAACTCGTGGTCCCAACGGGTCCGGAGGTTCCCGCCGCTGATCTTCTGTTCACCCGGATCACCGCTTACGAGGATCTCGTTGGTGTCGCCGCCGTAGTAATCGCCCTGGAACGTGACCGAATCGCCGGTCCCTGCGTCCCAATCCATGCGAAATCCGCCGCGTCTCACGCTCCAATTGTCGTTGGCCGCGACGCCGGCGTCGCTCGCCAGATCCCCCCGGTCGAAGTACTTCGCGTAGACGCGGAAATGCGCATTCTCGCCCAGCCTGCCGCCGTAGCGCGCCTGACTGAAGTAGCGTTCGATGCTTCCCGATCCGACGGAGACCAGCGCACCCTGGGTCTCGGCGGCCGGCTTGGTGATGATGTTGATCACGCCGTTGACGGCGTTGGCTCCCCAGAGCGTTCCGCCGGGCCCGCGCACGACCTCGATCCGGTCGATGTCCTCGAGCATGACGTCCTGCACGTCCCAGAAGACGCCGGAGAAGAGCGGCGTGTAGACGCTTCGGCCGTCGATCAGGACGAGCAGCTTGTTGGCGAACTGGCTGTTGAATCCGCGGGCCGTGATCGCCCACTTGCTGCCGTCGATCTGAGCCACGTGCAAGCCGGGAACCATGCGCAGCGCTTCGGGAATGCTGGTGACGCCGGAACGTCGGATGTCTTCGCCGGTCACCACGGTGACCGCCGCGGGAGCTTCGGACAGTTTCTGCGGGCGCTTCGAGACCGAGGTGACCTCGAGATCCAGGAGGTCCTCGATGCTCAGGAGACCGAGATCACTCTCGGCGAGGGCCCCGGCCGACCCGACCAGCACCATGGGCGCGATCGGTTGGATCAACAGGATCGCGAGGATCCCCGCGCGCAGTCGATTGCAGTTTCTCGTCATCCGGCCGTACCGGCCGATGGGAATGCGTCCCGGCATTTCCCCCCCTTGTCAGCCCTCTCCGCCGCGTTTCCGAGGCCGGAAGCTCCGCGTCCGGATCCAATCGGCCTGAATCCGGTCGGGAATCTGGGCAGATTTGGCAAACGGGGGGCTAGAGAGAACCTCTCGGCGGGATTCGGCCGCACCTTGAGGGACCAGGCCGGCTCCCGTGGAGACCGCGGTTTCCGTTCCCGCTGGAACCCGCGGGGGGCGGTCGAGGTCCCTTTCCCCGCACTCTCATGACACCTTCTGGCGCATCCGCCCACCTACCCGATTGAAAGCCAAGACATCCCCTTCCCAGGGAAGGCCCGGAGCCGTTCGATCGGCTCCGGGCCTTGTCGTGCCCGGACCCCGCCCCGAAAGTGCCATCCGCTTCACGCTTTTCCCCACGCATCCGGTCTGGATCGGTTGCTATCGTGCCACTCCGATGCGGCACCCGTCCGCCTTCAAGCCCGACTTTGGCGCCACCGCTGCGGATTACGCCCGCTACCGGGCCGGTTTCCCGGACTCGTTCTTCGATCGGCTGAGACCCTTCGGAATCGGTTTCCCGGACCAGGTCGTGGTCGATCTGGGAACCGGCACGGGTGCGCTGGCCCGGGGCTTCGCCGCCCGAGGCTGCCGGGTTACGGGCATCGACCCGGCCGAGCCGCTTCTCGAGGAGGCGCGGGAGCTGGGTCGGCACGCGGGTGTGGACGTGGAGTATCGGATCGGGCGAGCCGAGGACACGGGTCTTCCGAGCCGATCGGCCGACGTGGTCAGCGCGGGACAGTGTTGGCACTGGTTCGACCGCAAGGCCGCGGCCGGGGA
>JACZXC010000230.1 GCA_022571825.1 Myxococcales bacterium
TACTACGGGAGCTACTACGTCGCAGGTGCGATCCTGCACTTCCCCCAGTGGGGCTTCCATTTCTCCTTCCCCTTTCACTTCTACACTACGAGTCACCACCTGCACCACCACACGAGCCATCACGCGAGCCACAACGACGGCCACCGCAGGCACCGAGAGAGCGGCCACAGCGTTCGCCACGTCAGCCGGCACCTGGGTCTCGCCGGGGACCACTCGACGGGTCGGCAGCCCAGGGGACACTCGGAGGCACGAAGCCACAGCAAGGCTCACGAGTCGCGGAGCGGCCGGCAGCACACCGCTCACGCGAGTCGTGGGCACGCGGGCAGCAAGCACGCGAGTCGTGGGCACGCGGGCAGCAAGCACGCGAGCCACGCATACGCGGGAAAGAGCCACCACCGCGGAGGCAAGCACCGCGGGCGCCATTAGCCCGGATCCCCCAGAAGAACCAGCCACCGTGCCGATTCCGGAGATTCAGTCGATCGCGGCCGGTGCGATGGCGGGGGATTCGATGGCGCCGTCCTCGATGGCGATGCGCATCTCCTCCCACCGGAGCTCGCTGAGCCTCGCGGTCAACGCGATGAGGGCCGGTGTGAGGAGAGCGTCGGCAGCGAAGGCGACGATGATGCCAAAGGCGCTCAGATAGCCGAAGTGGATGGTGTTCGTCAGGTTTCCCATCAGTCCCATCGTGGCAAAGCCGGTGCCCAGCACTAGGGAGGTGAAGAAGAGGGCCGACCCGGTCGTGACCATCGTCGCCCGAACCGCCTCGCGGGTATTTCCCGTGGCCTCGAACTCGCGCCGAAAGCGGTGCAGGAAGTGGATCGTGTCATCCACGGCGAGGCCGATGATCATGCTCCCGATCATGATCGTCGAGGCATCGAGAGAAATGCCGAGCACGCCCATCACACCCAGGGTCACGAAGACGGGAGCCAGGTTGGGAACCATGCTGATCAGACTCAGCCGCAGGTTCCGGATCAGCAGGATCATCAGGGGCGTAATCACGAGCAGCGCGATCAGATAGGAGCGCGCCATGCTCTCGGTCAACGCCGTGAATGCGCGCACCTGGATCACGGCGAGCCCCGTGAGCGTAAACCGAAGCTCGTCGCCCAGGGTCCGCGCCAGGTGCGTCTCGAGATCCGTGAGAAACGACCGGTAGAGCACCGCGTCGGCCATGGGAAGGCGCAGGCTGAGCCGCGCCGTGCTGAACCGGCTGTCGGTGATGGACTCGAGGTCGTCGGAGCCGCTGTTCTCGAACAGCAGCAGCTCCTGGGCCACGAGGGGGCGCGTGTCGGGAATCGCGTAGTACGCCGGGTGATTGGCGTTGAGGGCCTGATGGGTCTCCTTGACGATGTCGACCAGCGAGATCGCCTGGCCCACATAGATGGGGTCGCGGGCGATCGACCGGGCCATCGCCGCGGCCGCTTCGATACGCTGGAGCACCGCGGGCTCGTGCAGTCCGTTCTCGCGGCCGGTGTCGATCGTCACCTCGGTGGTGGTGGAGCCGCGCATCTCGCGGTCGATGAGCTCGACCGCGATCCGAATCGGGTCGTCTTCCGGGAACCACGAGATCGGATCGTGGGCGAAGCGCAGGTTCGCGATGCCGAGGGCCGACACGATCAGGATCGCGAGACCCCCACCGAGAACGGACAACGGGCGGTGCGTGGCGAGGTCTCCCGTCCACACCAGGAGCCGTTCGATCCACGTCGCCCGGTCGCGCCCATCCACTCGGTTGCGAATCGGAAGCATGCCGATCAGCGCCGGGAGCAGCGTCATGCTGAAAAGGTATGCGTAGAGAACTCCAAAGGGAGCGGTGATGCCCAGGTGTTGAATCGGCACCAGCCCGGCGGAAACGAAGGAGAGCATCCCGGCGGCGGTCGTGAGGCTCGTCATCGTGATGGCGAGGCCCGAGTGGGCGAAGGCGTAGGCAATCGCGTTCTCGCGAGTGTCTCCGACGTCGAGGCGCCGGTAGACCAGGATCAGAACGTGCACGGAGTTGCAGATGCCGACGCACATCGTGAACACCGGGAGCATTCCGAGCACGACCGAGAACGGAATGCCGAGCCATACCATGGTTCCGAGATTCCCGACCAGCGACGCGGCCACGACGATCAGGGGAAGGGCAACACCGGAGACGCGGCGAAAGAGTCCGTAGAGCAACAGGGCAATCACGAGGGTGGCCACGACCATGATGCCGAGGGCCTCTCCCCCCATCTGTCGAGTCATCTGGGCGACGAGCACGGGCCCCCCCGCGACGTGGATCACGAACTCGGGTCCGGCGTATCGATCGACGATGCGCTCGACCGCGAAGACGAGCTGCTGCTTTTCGTCCTCGGAGAGCAGCTCCAGCGAGTCGACCCCCGCGCCGTCCTCGGGCTCGTCGAAGCCCTCGAGAATCCCCGGGACCGTCGCAACCGCCTGCTTGCGCCCCCGGACATCCGAGGACTGGAGGGCGGAATACACGACGGGCTCGAGGGTCACCGTGGTGATCCGGCCGCTCCGCGAAATCAGTTGATCGACGTAGAGGGGGTTCGCGAAGACGCGTCGCCGAAGCTCCGCGGGATCGCCGCTCTCGGCCCTCCACGTCTCGAGCAGCTCACCCACCACGAGGGTATCGCCATCGCCCCGGGTCTGGCGCGCGTTCACGAGACTCGTGACTTCCGCGAGGTGGGGAACCTGGGTCTCGAGATCCCGATGGAAGGAGCGGAGCTTCTCGAGGAACGCGGGTTCGAATACGTTCGGGGGCTCGACGGCGATCAGGATCCGATCGTCCTGGCCGAACTGGCGCTGGAATTCTTCGTAGACGAGGGCCGCCGAGTCATCGTCGCGCAGAAAACTGGTAACGGAGTTCTCTACCCGCATTTGCGGAAGAAACGAGCCCAGGGTCGCCACGATTCCGAGGCTGAGCCCGAGCACCAAGAGTCGATTTCGGTAGACCCAGCGCCCCCAGGCCTCGAGGGCGTCGTCGATGCGATGTCGGGCTGCTGCCGCGCGGCTCACCCGGACCGTATCGGCGAGCCGCGGCCTCGGATGAGGGCCTCAGGGAGACCCGGGTTCACCTCGAGGCGCGCGCGAGTCGCTGGCCATGTTCAGCTCGCCTGGACGGCGAGCACGGGGCAGGGAGACCGCCGCAGCACCTGTTCCGTGTTGGTTCCGCTCAGCGCGTCGAGGATGCTGCCGTCCGAACTCGTCATCGCGATCAGGTCGACGTCGTGCTCGCCGGCCGCGGCGAGGATCTGCTCCACGACGTCACCGCTCCGTTGCTCCTCCCGATACGAGCAGGCCGGTGCCTGGGAGCGTTCGATCGCCGGCGCATGTCGGCGGCGTCACCGACGTGGAGCAGGATGTTCTCGACGGGCTCGCCGCCCGTGAGCGCCGGCGTTCGGCTCGCGATCACGACGGCCGCCGTCGGGTCCGGGAGGCGATCCACGGGCACGAGGACCCGGCGCAGGGTGACCTGACTTTCGCGGGTTCAAGCCGCGCTTTCGCTGGATCCGATAAAGTAGTGATCGGTCAAGTCGCCCGAAGATGTTGGGGAATAGCCCCTTGATGGGGCGATTTCGACGGGCCCGGATCGTGCGGCTCTGGATTCGCCGGGGTCTGCTCGAGGAAGACGGTCCGCCACGGGAGGACCCGCGGCGCTGTTCGCCGGCGCCCCCCCGGCGTTTCTGATCCTGATCAGCGACACGGAGTCCGCGTTCGGAGAGGAGACCGACACGAACCTGCTCCTGCGCATCCTGTCGATCGTGCTTGCGACCCACGGCGAAGATAAAACGCTTGACGTTGGAACGAAGGAAGAAAGAGAATCTAAGGCACCGACTGGGAGGAAGAATAGATGAGAATCGGTTCGATCATCCTGGTGCTCGCCCTGGTTTGTGGTCTCGGCGGCCTCGCTTGCTCGAGCCTGAGGGTCGCATCCAACTTCGACCCCAACGTGGACTTCACGAAGATCCGCTCCTACGCCTGGCTCGACCAGCGCTCGGGCGTCGAGGGCGATTGGAACGACGTGAGCAGCTTGCTCGATCGACGGATTCGGCGCGCCATCGATGCGGAGCTCCTGGGCAAGGGGCTCGCCATCTCGGATAGGGAGAGCGCCGATGTCCTCGTCAGCTACCACCTTGGCGTCGAAAAGAAGCTGGACGTCAGAACCATCCACACGGGGTACGGGTACGGGGCCGGGTGGCACGGTTTTGACGGCCGCTATGGCGCGTACAGTCCGGGTCGCACCGAGACGTACGTCAGCGAGTACGAGGAGGGGACCCTCCTCGTCGATCTCATCGAACCTTCGAAGAAGGAGCTCATCTGGCGGGGTTCGGGCCAGGCGCGCGTCAATCGGTCGAGCTCGCCCGAGGATCGCAAGAAGCGGATTCGCGAGGTGGTGAAAAAGGTGCTCGCGGCGTACCCGCCCGGCGCCAAGTGAGACGCGCTCTGGGTTGACGAGCCGTCCGCGCGGCTTCGGGTCGTCGCCGGGAAGCACGCTACGATTTCCGGCATGAGTACAGTCCCGCCGCGGATTGTCGGCGTGCTTTCGCGGGGTGATCCCCGCGGCCAGGCCCCGGGTGGGCGATGAGCCGACCGGTGCGCTGGCTCGCACGCGTCTTGCTCCTGATCGCTGCCGGTGTCGTCCTGTCTCCGGCGCCCGCCACGTCACAGATGCACTCTCTCGCCGGCCCCGTGCCGGCCCGGGTTCTCGAGACCCGCCGAGCCGCGCTCCTGAACAAACTGGACGGCGCACCCGCCATCATCGCAGGGGCCCGGATCAGGGACCTGGAGAGTGAGTATCTGCAGGATTCGGATTTCCGGCAGGACAACCAGTTCTTTTACCTGACCGGGTTGGAGGTGCCGCGCGCGTGGCTTCTGCTCAACGTGACGGGGCCCGGAGCGACGACTCTCTATCTCCCGCCCCGTAATCGGTCGGCGGAGGCTTGGACCGGAGTGAGGCTGGGACCGGGCCCGGAAGCCATCACGATCACCGGCATCGACGACGTGCGGTCGGGTGAGGACCTCGACCGCGATCTTCGGCGCTTTGCCGACCATCGCGGGACCGACGGGGGGAGCGGGAAGTCGGTCGTATATCTGTCCACAGGTGCGGAGGATCAGGAAGCGCGGCTGTCCCGGGTGGCACCGTCGCTCACCGGCTCACTCGAGCCCGCCGCCCCGCTTCTTGCCGAGCTGCGTCTGGTCAAGGACTCCGACGAAATCGCGCGGCTCCGCCGCGCCGCAGCGATCACCTCGGAAGCCCACCGGGAGGCCATGAGGCTCGCCACACCTGGCATCACAGAGTACGAGCTGGAGGCGGCCATCGAGTACGTCTTCCGGGCGGAGGGCGCAGAACGTTTGGGTTTCCCGTCCATCGTCGGCTCGGGGCCGAACTCGACCGTGCTCCACTACGACAAGAGCCGTCGGCGTACCACCGATGGCGACTTGGTTGTCGTGGACATCGGAGCAGAGTGGGGCTACTACACGGCCGACGTCACACGCACGTTCCCTGTGAACGGGCGTTTCACCGACCGG